>JAJRYW010000258.1 GCA_024275555.1 Calditrichota bacterium
GTTTATAGATTCCATCTCCCTTATAGTGTAGATTCTTGCCAAAAAAGCAGCAATCAAAGCAGCTTGCTGGTTTGATCAGGATATCCAAAAATAAAAATCCTCGCCTCCAATACCGGAAACGGGATTTTATTGTCCATTCATATGCTTTCCCTTTTGATTAAAGGTTGAACGCAATATTGAGTAAGATTCATTTGAGCGTTTAATCAGGTATTACTTGACAAAAAAAATTGGGTCGATATACCAAAGTATATTTTAATTTTGAAAGTTACTAAAAATTTTTAGTAACATTTAACCTTCTATTTCTGAAAAAGGTGGTGTATAAAATGTGAAACAAATACTTGGCAAAAATCTTATATCAAAAATACAACTATAAAATTGGAAAATTCCATTAAGGAGGTAAAAATGGCAGGAATAAATAAGGTGATTCTGATTGGTCGGCTGGGGAGTGACCCTGAAGTTCGTTACACACCCAGTGGCGTTGCGGTTGCCAACTTCAACATCGCAACCTCAGAGGAATGGAAAGATAAGGACTCCGGTGAAAAAAAAGAACGCACCGAATGGCACCGCATCGTCGCCTGGAGAAGGCTCGGGGAGATTTGCGGGGAGTATCTCTCAAAAGGAAAGCAGGTCTATATTGAGGGACGACTCCAGACCCGGGATTGGGAAGATCGGGATGGGAACAAAAGATATACCACTGAAATAGTTGCATCCGATGTTCAGTTCCTCGGCGCACGGGACAGTTCTGAAAACGCCAGGCCCCGGAGCACATCATCTACATCGTCTGCGGGTTTTCAAGGGGCACCGGCTCAGGGACCCGGCGACGATGATATCCCGTTCTAGTTCTCCTTTGTCACATTTTAGGTTCACTGACCGTTGAGTCGAGGGGTCTGATTGCCGCCGGGTGACGCGGAGGAGTTTATTCCCTGATTTTCAGGAAAATCTATCTCTTTTTCATGATTTTCGTCCTCAAGGGTTACCTCGCCAACAAAGGAAAATGATTTAACCAGCCGGACATTATCGATACCGACAGCATCTCCCTTCAGATCTTCTATGAAAAATTTAGGATCAGTAATCCTGCAGGCCAACTGGTCGTATTCATAGGTGCGGGTATCTCGCGCCGCGGAGGTTTCCATACATTCGAGCAGCAATTGACTAAAAACTTTGTGGCCGACGTCATTTTGCAGATACAGATTTTCCAGATTCCTTAACAGTACCCTCATAATGACCGGATATTTCGACGATAGGCCCAGCAGCATCAGCATGGCCTTTTTTACCTCCACGGGCGGTTCCTTTAACAGTCCTCTGTGAAACCAGATAATTTTTAGCAGCTTAAATATATTCACCATTCGACGGGCGGCCCGCGGACTTACTTCCGCAGCATTGCAGCTGTCCTTCAGCAAATTGAGATCATCTTCATTGAATTGCTGGGCTCTGGTCGGCAGCATTTCATCTTGCCGTTGCGCCTTGGGGGCTGCAGTAAATACGGGCAGGTCGCTTGGCGTGTCAGGTTGTTCTGCTGGAGGCTGGTCTTGATCAGATGTATGTGTTGCCAGGGTTTCCTGATCGTTTTGCGGGGCCTCCTTCGCAACCACCGTCATCTGGGAAGAAAGAAAAGTCCTCATAACATTTGGATCAATGCCCGGCACTCGATAGGGAATCTGCACGATTTTCTCGATATAGTCCAGGCCGGAAGGTTTCCCATTGGCTATCAGGATGCCCAAATATTTTTTTTCCAGTGCCCGGGTGATGTAGCGCACATCCATGGCAAGGACGACGACGAACAGTCTCGTTTTTACCAGTAACTGGGCTGCCTCAAGCATTGCTACCACCTGATCCGGCGGGCAACGGTCAAGATCGTCGATAATTAGTATAACGCGTGGTTCTCCGCGGGGGAAGAGATTTTCGTCGCGGCCATCGATGGGCAATAATGCGTCGGTGAGTTCCTGGAGGTCTAATTGAACTTGATGCAGAAGGCCGAGTCTGCCCCGATAAAAACCACTTTGGTTCCTTTCTTTAACCAGGTCAAAGAATGATGTGCTTTGAGCGGTAATTCCGGCTCTTTGTTGGAGTTCTTCAACCTTTTCCGCAAGTTCCTTTATCTCTTCAGCTTTCCTGGATTTTAATTCCTTTTTTACTTGGTTTACTTTTTTCGCTGCTTTTTCTTTCTGATCTTCGTAAAATTTAAGGACGTTTTGTTTTTCCCGGCGATAATCGTTCTTTGTTTTTTCTATGCTGTTCTTAAGCTGGATAATTGAAAACTCCGAAGCGGTCGGATTTTGCTCTCGGCGTTGAAGTTCTATTTTGATTCGTTTCTCGCGTTCTTTCGCCAGATTTTTACGTTTTATGTTTATCTTTTCATTATAGATTTTTTGAGTTTCGACCACCCAGCTATTGACCTTTCTAAGTGCTGTAAACCCCGTTGCGAAGAAGCTCATGATACCTGCCAACACGGTACTATCAACCCAGTTTGACAGGTTATCCGTATTGGCAAATACCACAGTAACAATAAGCGTCACAGCCGCAAAGGCCAAAAATGCCATACTTAGGGGGCTGTGTGTTAGTCCACGATAAAGCTTGACTAAAACTCCCAGCTCATTGGATAGCTGGTTAATCGAAGGCGGTGCCTCAGCGGCTGGTGTTTCTATTTTTTTCAAAATTTCATCAATAGCTTTTCCGAAAAATGCTTTGATCTCTGATTCAACGAGGTCCCATGCATCATTTACGGATTGAGCAGCCAACGCTTTATCAACTTTTCGTTCCACATCCGCTTGGGCTGCCGCCAAATTAATCGCTTTGTCCTCGATCTCTGCATTGTAATTTAGATCGAGATTCGCTATTCTCTCTTGGTAGTCGGTTTCGAGTTTGCTTAACTTTGAATCAAACTCCTTTTGTTTTTTCGATAGCTGAATGTTAAACTCCTGCTGGACTTTTTCAAGTGTCTTTTCAGCATCATCGAGCTTTTTAAGCTCTTCCGAACGACGCTTCTCCAGAGCCTCCCACAGGGATTTCGGAGTTTTTTCTCCCAATCGCCATTGGTCGAAATCCCTAAGCACTTCCTGCCCCAGATCCCCTTCAAACACTTTTCTTTGTTCCGGGGTCAAACCGCCGATCAGCCTCCAGATATCAACGCCCGCCAGCAGTTTGTCTTTGCCAATGAGGCTCTCCAGACTCAGCTGCTCATCCAGGCCAAAAAAAATACACTGCATGAGGCTGGCCCAAAGATTCGATTTGGCATAAGTCCAGGCGTCAAACTGGATTATATAGGGATGGCCCACATAGGGAAATCGTTTGCGGATGTCTTTAGCGCTTAAATCCCAGCATCGAATCCCACGCAGTCGCTCCTTCAAAAGGTGCAACACAAATGACTTGCCCGTGCCCCAGCCACCTAAAACCGCCACCACCAACGGCGGATTCATTTTATTGAGTACGATAGCATCGGCCAGAGCATCGACTTCGTGCTTTATCTGCAAACGGTCTGGACCGGTCGGAAGATCATTATGGAGACGTTGGCCGCGAACGGCTTCGTCGACATCGATTATCGCCTCAAAATCTTCATTATTCCGAACGGTAAAAATGACATGCTTCAAATCCCCTACAGGCGAGTCGGGATCATATTCATCGATAACACCGCGAACGATCGAGGGGGCCGCCAATTCATGGTCGCCGCTGCCGATAACCGGCAGGACCAAGGTCCGGCAGGCCTTTAGACCCGCCGCTGCCCTGATGCTCGCCAGGCATGCCTGAACCGCACTGGAAATGGATATCTCGCCCTCCAACGGCCTGGATGTCGCTAATATTATATTGAGCGACAGAGGGCCGCCATCCACCGCAAGTTTTTGAAACTCCATTTTACCGACGGAAACCGGCGCGTCAGCATGGTAAGGTTTTAAACTGTGATGTGCACTTAAGGCCTGTTGCAGTGATGTAATCGAAGTGGTCCCGGACCGTTTAGATAATTCGTGCAGCAAACCGCCGGGAGTACCGCCGGCGCCGAGTGGGAATACATGGGCATCCGCTTCCAACAGCCACGGTTGTTGGGTTTGTGATAACGAAAAAAGTAATTCGGCTTTTTCTTTATAAAAACGGGTTTTCCCCTCGGCATACGGCGGAAGGCTGGAAAAACCGGCCAAATTATTTTGCGCTTCAAACAGCAACTTTGTCACGAAATCGCCGAGTTCCGTTTGGCTTAAGTCACCGTTGTTAGTTCGCGTTATCGAAGCAGATTCGGGAAGGCCCAAAGCGGTTTCTATCGTATCAAATGCCGGCCCGTTTCCTTTGCCGGTTTTTAACTTGAGTGAAGCCGGATCCGGCGTAATTCCATAAGCTGCAAAGAAAAGCCATCGAAACTTCCGGCTGATTGGCTGCACCCATTGGGTGCCGGCACCGGCACCTTCAAAATTTGCATCGATAAGAACGATGCGAAAGCGATAACCTTCACGGTTGATTATAATCCGGGCCTGTTCAAAATCAGGCGCAGCGGTTAATTCGAAACCTGATTTCCGTAAGCTTTCGAGATGCTCCGATAAACCATTATCACCCGGCACAATGGTGATCACACCCACCGAATCCATCGAAGATTCAGGCGCTTCCATGTCACATCCTCCTATTAAAAGATACGGCCGTCTTAACGGCGCGGTGCTTTTCTTTGGCCAGATTCACCTCAATCATTTCTTTAAAAGGATTTTGGGTGGTCAGAGCATCGACACTACCCTCATTTGGGGTTTGTGTATCATCAAGGATTTAAACGAGATAACACAGGATCTCTTTGCAAGTCAAGTATCGGTGAGTGTTGTCCCCATACCCGTTCAACCCTTATGATATCTGAAGCTCATCTTTCATAATAGAAAAATTGCTAAAATATCAGTGTCATCCGTGTCCTTCCCAATTTTCTTGATTTAATCCCGCTTTTAGCATACCGTCTTCAGCAGGCCCGGAATACGGGTGCAACCTAAAACCGGAAAGGATGGTGTCATGGAGCAGGTGAAATACAAAGTCTATGGTTATCGCTGGACCGTTCTTTTAGTTTATGCCTTTATCCAGGCGGTCATGCAGATGCTCTGGATTACGTTTGCCCCCATCACAGGGGATGCGGCGGCATTTTATCAGGTTACAGCGCTGCAGATCGGCTTTCTTGCCATGAGCTTCATGATTGTTTACCTGTTTGTCTCGTTTCCGGCCTCATGGGCCATCGATACTTTTGGTATCCGCAAAGGGGTGGGATTCGGGGTCATCCTGACGGGCATCTTCGGATTAAGCCGTGGCCTGTGGGGGGGTACCTACACGCTGGTCATGATATCAACCATCGGGCTGGCCGTCGGCCAGCCGTTTATCCTCAATTCCGTGACCGCCCTGTGCGCCAAATGGTTTCCGCTGGAGGAACGGGCCACCGCCACGGGCCTGGCGGTCATGGCGCAATTTGTGGGCATTTTAGTCGGCATGGCGGCCACCCCGTTCCTCAAGATCCAGTTCGGAATACCGGGTATGCTGAAGATCTACGGGGTGCTGGCTGTAGCCGGGGCGGTCTTCTTTTTTATTTTCGTCAAATCGGCTCCACCCACGCCGCCTGCGGAAATCGACACCGAACGAACGCTGGTGCTGGACGGCTTGAAGCACATATTCAAACTCAAGGACATGCTTTTATTGATCAGCATATTTTTTGTCGGACTGGGTATTTTCAATGCCATCACTACCTGGATCGAGCAGATGGTAGCCCCCCGGGGGTTCAGCATTATTCAGGCTGGGACCCTGGGGGCGGTTTTGATGATCGGGGGTATCATCGGCTGCTTTGTGATTCCACCGCTTTCCGATAAGCTGCGCAAACGCAGACTGTTTATTATCATCTGCATTGCAGCCAGCGCACCGGGTCTTGTCGGGTTGACGTTTGCCACCGATTACTGGCTGCTGCTGGCATCCGGTTTTTTTATAGGGTTTTTCTTCATGAGCTCCGGACCCGTTATTTTCCAGTACGGCGCGGAGGTCAGCTATCCCGCGCCGGAGGCAACCTCCCAGGGTTTGCTGATGCTGGCCGGCCAGATTTCGGGAATCATTTTTATTTTCGGCATGGATTTTTTCAGAACCGCCTCCGGTTCGATGACGCCCTTTCTGGGGGTACTCATCGCCCTGGCAGTTTTGAACGTCGTGTTTTCCCTGATGCTCAAAGAGTCGCCCATGATCGGGCCGGTGCGCACTCCGGAGCCATCCATCAAAAAGTAGATACCCGGGTCCAGAGAGCCCGTCGAAGATCCCGCTCCGCGGGGGCACTGGTTCCTCCCTGAAAGGAAGTGTTGGTTCTATTACATACGAGTGCCTTGTGAGCTAAAGTGAGCTATTAATTTTAGATCACTTCACACTTCGTATTATTTTCAAGGCAGAGCCCATTATCTCTAACCTGGCCCGGTCTGTTCAAATCGCCATTCCGCCCGAAATATCGCTTTTTCATAAACACCGCCTGTTCCATGAGACAGCCCGGTGCGGGTCAACGAAAGCCCGTGATCGGTGGTAAGGATCAGCCGGCGTTTTTGTTGGGTACAGATGTCGAGGAGTCGCGGCAACTCTTTTTCCAGAAACGCACAGATAGCCCCCGGCATTTCGTTGAGTCGCAAAAGAGCGGCATGGGCGGCGTCATCCACCAGGGAAACCCTGATGATGGCCGGTTTGTTCAGGCAAAACTCCGGCAGCAGATCCGTCAATCCGTATGGTTCATTACCCTTGACCTGATGATATTCGATCCCACGGGCATGGAATTCATCCAGAGGGTCGCCGGCAAAACCGAAAAGGGAGGAAATTGACAAGGCCGTTACGGGCATTGCTTCAAGGCGCTGCCAGGAAACGATCATATCCGGGAGTTTGATGATGGCCTCTTCCAGCGTTTCCAGCCAGACATCGGGCGAAACCCCGTCAAGGATAACCACCATCGGATTGGACGCCAGATTTATCGGCGCTACGGCCGGCAGGGCGGCCAACCACTGTTCGCCGGCCCGGACTGTTTCCTGAATCTTTTGATGTACCAAGGTCCGCAGTTGCGGAGATGCCCAGGGATCCGTCAGAATCTTTGAAAATGCAATGCGCATTTGCAAGGCATTGGGCAAAGGAGTGTCTCTATGCCGGCAGATTCGTATGAGTGTTTCCAGACGCCGGCGAATTTTAACCGCGATTTCCGGGTTTATATGTTTAGAATTAACGATGGCCGATGGCGGCCAGGGAGAACCGGTAATCATGCGCTCGGCCAAAAGCAGCCAGCCGGACCGCAGGGCATTGGTGTGAAACGGCTCGGTGACCATAAATTCGATCAGGCTGAGATCATCCAGCCGGGCCAGTTTGTCTTGCAGATCCACAGCCGGGTATAGTCTTTCCAAAACGGATTCCAAGTTGCCGGACCCGGGGGACGGATCTCCCCGGAAAAGCCCGCGGTGCAGCATCGGCCACCATGAAGGCGTAGCCGGTCTGTTGCCGGCAGTGATGATATCCTCCTGAACGGCGATGACGGTATCGTCGGCCGTCCCGGATACCCACTGTTCAACGAGTTTGCGGATCTGTTGGGGCGTCAAACGTCTGCCGGCCAGTTGAGAGACGAGATCATTCAAATTGCGGTTTTCGATCCGAACCCGGCCCCTCAGCGCTCGGGAAAGTTCCGTGGTGGTGGCGTCATCCAACACATCCAACAGGGAGACCGATGAAATAAGCTCCTCATCCAGAATAGTTTTCAAACTGCGAAGCCGTTCGGTGGACTGTGGTTCGGCATCGGCCAGGGCAAAGATGCGGGCGGCAATCGCCTCTTTGATCCCGGGCCCTCTCAGAAGGGCCATGTAATCATCGAGATACTTTTCAATTGCACCCTGGGGATCCATTTCCGGAGCGGGTTCCGGTGTTTCGCCGGGCACAAATCCGCAGCCGCATACCGGGGACCGCATCAGTTCCTCAACCGGGTTTCGCCTGCAGACAGTTCCCCGGGGCGTCTCTATTTGCCGCAGAAACCCGGCCATCCCTGCAGGACGGTCCAGGACTTCAACCGATGCCAGCCGTTGAAGATGGGCCAGGGCTCTTTTGGCAAACCGTGTGAGTGGTTTTTTTTCAAACAGGCGGTAATAATTACCATGTTGCACGGTGTAGGCCTCGACATAAACCGTTCGAAAATGCTCAAAGGCTTCGGCCAATCCGGAAAAATCCTGCTCTTCAACCAGGAGTTCCGGCTGTTCCAACATACGCATCACAGTGCCGTGCAATGCCCGAATTTGCTCATTGACGGAGGTAATTCGTTCAATTGCAGCATGCCGGGCGTAATGATTCACGAAAACAAACTGCTCGGCTTGCCGATTGAAGAATCTTTGCATCCTTTTGATAAATTCGATATCACGGGATGTATAGCCGATATCACGCCAGGTTTTCAGGAAACGCTCCAGGCCCTCCCGGGCGGGATAGGACACCTTGATTTCAGCGGACAGCATTTTCAACCCTTCCAGCTTGGACCGCAACCCAACCAGGTCGAATGCCTCAAAGGCTGAAAACTCTGCGACCTCGCCCAGGCGTTTTTCGATATCCGTGATTGCATTGCGGGCCCGATCACGAAATTTGATGACGGCCTGCCATGCTTCGCGCTGCTGTCGCAAGCCGAAAGACTCCCAGCCGCCAGCCGGTGATAGGAAGCTGCACGTGTTGATGAGGGTTTCCCGGTCATGTTTGCCGATGACGTCCCCGGGAGCCAGGGCATCTGCAGTTTCAACTCTGTTTAAACGGAGTAGTTCTATGGGAAGCGGTCGATTGTTTTTCAGCAGAGAGATCAGCCCGCCGTGTGCCAGCGCCGAAAATAAAAACAGAGCACTGTCAGGGGGAAGTCCATAACGTCCCGAGCCCAGTGCCTGCAGTACCTCGGGCAGCGGTGTTTGTCCGGCCGCATTGAGAAATCCAAAAATTTCGCAAAGCAGCGGATGATGTTCGGGGTCCGGGGCAAAGAAGTAGGAACCGGAGCGTAGTTCCACCAGACCCAAGGGGGTGGCCAATCCTTCGATGGCATCGTTGAGACCCCTGGTGTGTGCCTCTTTCAGACTCAACTTGCCCGGGGCGATGAACTCGTCGAGCAGACGCTGATACAACAGGCGGGAAGCGATCACCTTTCTGGGGGCTACCTCACGGTAGCGGGGGTAGCGGTTTTCCAGCACGAAATCAGCAGCGGTTTCAAGGAGCCTGTCGAACCGCATCATCTGCCGGATGACCGGTTCGATAACCATCGCCGGTTCGGTGAAGTCTCCGCCATATAAAATTTGCAGGGCCGCCTGGCAGGCGGACGGTTTGAGGTGCTCAACCGCTTCTCGGGCAGGCTGGATGAGAGGAGCCTCTGCGGGATTGGCGGCACGCAGTTCGGAGGAGATCTGCCGGGCAGCCAGAAATTCCCGCAGCGTTGAAATTTCCCTTTTATTGTCGGCCGGCAACACCTCCAAAACTGCCGTATGATCGCATTCAAATGTGGTTTTACCCGGACTGATGACGACTGCAAAATCACAATCGGCCGAAGACAGGACCTGGTTGATTCGATTTTTAAGAGAAGATTGAGTTTCGGTGGTCAATAAAGCGACAAACACACGCCGGTTGCTCTGGCGCCATGTCACCTGGCGATAAAGTCCATGCTGCAGGATTGCGGGGCCCGGCCACGATGGTGCTTCGGGCAATTCCGACAGCGGTTCCAACAGCAAGCGGGTGTCGTCTATGGGTATGTCCTCTGCCCGACGGGCAATTTTAGCTTTCAGCGTTTTGGTGGAATCTTCCTGGGTCAGGATTTCATAGACGCCATCCAGCAGGTCTTCGGTATCGCCGGGATGTTTGACCAGAA
>JAJRYW010000259.1 GCA_024275555.1 Calditrichota bacterium
CCTCTTTTCGTGAATTATCTTGCGTAAGTTCAATATTTATGTTAAACATTCGTGGGAATTTATTACTTCTCAACCGATTATAAACAGATACTTAGTGACTATTCGGCCAGACAATAATTACCGGTTTTCAAAGAGTTAATGGGTCTATTCCGCTTAGTCTTACGCCCAAAAGAGTTTCCGGGTACCCTAATTGAGTGAAGATAGGCTTCCCGCACCCTGGATTTTTTATCCGGGTAAATGTAGTTCATTTTTCAGTAGTTCGTCAACAAACTTTACCATATTTGCAAAAATATTTATAACCAGACCGCAAATGGTTCAATTCTCCGGAGCGAAGAATCACGCTCCTTATAAATCCGGGGAATAGACCGATGACGGCGCGATTGCCACGAAGACGATTCACTAAACCTGCCGCCTGCCAAGCTTGAAAAAATGTTCATCATCCTGCAATGTATTTGTAACACGCCTTGCTTAACTTCACCAATATTACGATAATTTAAAGCGTAGGCAGGGATTGAACTATGAACCGAAATTTCACCATCTATATTGTCGAAGACGACCCGGATATTAACGAAATTTTAGAGGACAACCTCTTCCGGGAGGGTTATCGCATCCGCACCTTCCAGGACGGCGTGCGCGCCTACGATGCCATCCTCAAGAATCCCCCGGATTTAATCCTGCTGGATTTGAATTTGCCTTCCATGAGCGGGATCGAGTTGTGCAAATACATCCGGGGAAACGATGCAACGGCGGAAATTCCGGTAATCATGCTTACCGCCCGCAGCGAGGAGATCGACAAAATCATCGGCTTCGAGGTGGGGGCGGACGACTATGTGACCAAACCTTTCAGCCCCAGGGAACTCCTGGCCCGGGTCAAAGTGCAGCTCAAGCGGAGTCAGAAGGTCGCTTTCAATGAATTCAGGCAGGGGGCGCTGAGAATCAATTTTTCCACCCATGAGGTCTTTTTAAACGATAAAGTGGTTGATCTGACCCCGATTCAATTTAAGTTAGTAAAATATTTGGTGGAAGCCGGGGGCAAGGCCATTTCCCGGCAAACCCTGCTGGATTCTATTTGGGGCGAGGATTATTACGGCGATCCCCGTACCGTTGATGTGCACATCACCCGGCTGAGAGACAAGATTGACAGGGAAGGCAAATTCATTTTAACCGTAAAGGGCGTCGGCTACCGCTGGAATAAAAGCTGAGCCGCCCTCTTCACTCCAACTTTCGATCATTTATGAAAACCTGGTTTCAATCCAAATTACGGGCAAAGCTACTTCTGATCGTATTGATCTCGGTAACGCCGGGCCTGTTTCTGGCCATCGGCGCCCTCTATGTAAAATTTGACGCCTACCTCCATGTTCAGGAAGAGCAGCACCTCAAAAACTACCTGCAATTTCTTTCCAAAGCGCTGGACCAGGGACTGCTGCTGGAAAAAGACCGGCGTCATTTAGGGGAATTTGTGCGCAGCGGGGCCATCCTGACCGAGGCCCGTTTCTCCATTCTCGACGCCAACGGTTTAGTGCTGGCCGACTCGGAGACGCCGGCGGCGGAACAGGGGGCCTTGTTATCCTACCTGGAGCGGCCGGAAATACAAGAGGCGACCCACAAGGCCTTCGGAAGATTTATCCGGGAATCCTCAGCCGATCAGCCTCGCCGGATCTACCTGGCCCTGGCTTTAAAACAGGATGAAGCAATCATCGGCTACTTACGCGCCTCCTTCCTGGAAAAATCGGCCGCTCAGTTCCTGTCCGGAATACGCGCCTCGTTTATCTTCGTGGGAATAATGGTGGTAATTATTTCGGTGCTGCTGGTGGGGCTGCTCTCTTCCCGGATTATCCGTAATCTGGATGAAATTGTACAACACGCCCAGCAGATCGCCGACGGCAATTTAAGCACCCGGATCGAAATATCCTCCCGGGATGAACTCAGGCAACTGGCGCAGGCCATGAATAAAATGTCGCGCAGATTGGCCGTTTCACTGGCCCAACTGAACCGCGACCGGGAGGACCTTAACACGGTTCTGACATCGATTGACGAAGGGATTATTGCCATTGCCCACAACCGCAAGGTGATTTTTTATAATCAGCGCGCCTGGCAGCTACTGGGCATCGACTACCAAAGTAAAGAGCGCCTGTTCTATTACCAGGTGCTGAACCATAAGCACCTGATCTCGCTGCTGGATAATTTTTTCGAGAAAAATCTCCTGATCAGCGATGAAATCGAACTCGACACAACCCGCACGCTCGATGTAGTCATCTCTCCGCTCGATATCGAGGGCAAACCCCGTAAAGGGGCCGTGGTAGTGCTGCGCGATATTTCCCACTATAAAAAACTGGCCAGAATACGCAAGGATTTTGTAGCCAATGTTTCCCACGAGTTTAAAACGCCCTTAGCGGCCATCCGCGCTTCCGCGGAAACGTTGCTGGATTGGGGATTGACCGAGCCGGAACTGAGCAAAAAATATATCCGGAAGATTCTTAAACAATCCCGCCACCTGGAGTCGCTGGTCGCCGATATCCTGCAACTGGCCCGTATCGAGCGCTTGCAAAACATCGAGTTGCATCCCTTTGCCCCCGACCCGATTATCCGCGAACTGGTGCAGGAATACCTGGAGAGCGCCCGGGAAAAGCAGCTCAGCCTGGAAACCCGGTTGACCGGCAAAGGGATCGAAGTTTTAGGAGAACCGGAAATGTTTCGCTCGGCCCTCGCCAATCTCATCGACAACGCCATTAAGTACACCCCGCCGGGGGGAAGTATATTGATATCGACACACTTTAACCGCGATACGGCGGTATTCTCCGTGCGCGATACGGGCATCGGCATCCCCGCCCATAAGATTGAACGTATATTCGAGCGTTTTTACCGGGTTGATAAAGCGCGCGACCGCTCCACACCGGGAACCGGCCTGGGTCTGTCGATCGTCAAACACCTGGTCGAGTTGCAAAACGGGAAAGTCTGGGTGGAAAGCAAAGAGAACCAGGGCAGTTGCTTTTCGATCCGGCTCCGCCTCTACAAAAGCACCGAGGAGAAACCCTCCCCGCAATAGCAGGTCTCCCCTCTCTTCATCAATCGCTCTCCCGTAAAAGAACAGATTATCCTTAGTGAAGTTGCAGCCGCGCAACCCAACCGTGTCCCTCTTTTAGCAGCCTCCTAACACCCGCTTAACCGCTTTGTAACAGCGGTCATCCTACCTTGGATCATGATAATTGATTTATCTGCACACAAAAAAACAGGGTAATGAGCTACGGGAGAAATGTTATGGAACCAGTTACCGCGAGAATGAAGCCCGTCAAGGAGACGCACCGGGAACAATCTTTTCTGCCCTCCGGCACGATAAGTGTACTCCTTCTCCTGGCGCTGCTGGCCGGGCTGTTTGCAGCTACGCCAACCTCGGCAGCCCCCCAAAAATCATACGGAAAAATTTCCGGGAAGCTGATTGACGCCGCAACCGGCGATCCGCTGATTGGCGCCAATGTCATTATCGAAGGACTGCCCCTGGGCGGGGCCAGCGACCAGGAGGGAGTATTTCTGATCGACAAAGTGCCTCCCGGGGAATACACCCTGGCGGCAGCCATGATTGGCTATGCGGAGACGAAGCTGAGCAAAGTAACCGTCCGGCCCGGAAAGATTACCGTCCTGGATAAAATCGGCCTGAAAGAGGAGCTGATCGGGGGTCGGGAAGTTTTGATCGAGGCCCGCTTTATCAAAGAAACCGAGGCGGCCATCCTGGCCGAGCGCCGGAAATCTTTTTCGATCAGCGACGGATTAAGCGCCGAGGCGATCTCCCACAGCGGTTCGTCCAACGCCGCCGAGGCCATGCAGCAACTCACCGGCGCTTCGGTGGTGGGAGGCAAATATGTCTACCTGCGCGGGCTGGGAGAGCGCTACGCCTCGACGCAGTTAAACGGGGTGGAGTTGCCCAGCGCCGACCCGGACAAACGCAGTTTCAATTTTGATTTGGTGCCGGCGGAGATGCTCGACAACATCGTGGCGACCAAAACTTTTACCCCGGACCAGGCCGGGAATTTCAGCGGCGGGGTCGTCAACCTGCGGGTGCGCACCTATCCGGATAAATTCAGCATCCACGTCTCCAGCGGGTTATCCGTCAACACCCAAACCTCCTTAAACTCCAATTTCCTGGGCTACCGCGGCGGCAATCACGACTGGCTGGGCTTTGACGACGGAACCCGCCAACTTCCGGCAGAACTGGCCAATCGCAGCGGCAATATCCCCCGCGAAGTGGAGGCCCGCCGCGACGCCGAACTGGCGGCCAGGCTCAATCAATACTCCCGGGCTTTTACGCCGGTGATGGCCCCGGTGCGGGATACCGCGCCGGTCAATAACAGCTTTTCGATTTCCATCGGCAACAAAACCCGCTTTGCCGGAAAACCGCTGGGGTATTTCGGATCGTTCAGCTACAGCCGTAATTATTCCTTTTACGACAACGGCGAGGTGGGCCGCTGGAAACTGACCGGCAACGTCGACCGGAATGACTCGCTGGCGCAACTCATCAAACTGCGCGACAGCAATGGAAGCGAGAATGTACTCTGGGGCGGTATGGCCGCCCTGGCCTTCCATCCCGATCCGGACCATGAGATTCAGCTAAACTTACTGCGCACCCAGAGCGGCGTTTCCCAGGCGCGTTACCTGGCCGGGCCCTGGCCGGAGCAAAATGTGCAGAACTTCGAGACCCGGGTGCTTAGCTACAAAGAACGCGCCCTGACCTCCTGGCAGGTGCGAGGGAGCCATAACTTTAACAAGTTGAAGGGACTGGATCTGAACTGGATCGGTTCCAGTGCGAGGTCTCGTCAGCAGGAGCCGGATGTGCGTTTTTTCTCCGACACTTTTTTCCAGCGGGAATTTAACGGGCGGGACACCACCATTTATTCCATCTCGCCCTCCATCATCCGCCGCCCCGGGCGCTACTTCCGCGATCTGAAGGAGGACAGCCGCTCCATCCAGGCGGACCTGCGGATAGCGGTGATGAAGCAACCCGGTCGCTTCGAATCGGCGCTGAAGCTGGGGTACCGCTACGAGGAAAAAGACCGCACCTTTGACGAGCAGCTTTTTGAGTACTGGCAGGGGGCCGGCGCGCGCTATACCGGCGACCCGGAGGCCTTCTTTTCCAGCGAGAACACCGGAATAATCGGATTTGATTCGACCCGCAATGTCTACCGGTTCGGGAATTACATCCAGGAGGCCCTGGGCGGTTTTCGCGGGAATTACCGGGGCAGCCAGCGCATCAACGCCGCCTACGCCATGCTGGATGTGCGGCTCCTGAAGCAACTGCGGCTGGTGGGCGGCGCACGCTACGAAGCGGCCCGGATGAGCGTGCAAAACCAGGAGACGACCGGCAGACTGGTCGATGACGATCTGCTCCCCTCGATCAACCTGACCTACCTGATGCAGAACAACATGAACTTCCGCCTGGCTTACGGAAAGACCCTGGCCCGCCCCAATTTCCGGGAAAAAGCGCCTTACGCCAATTTTGAATTTGTGGCCGATTACATCTTTAACGGCAACCCGGATTTGCAACGCACCCTGATCGACAACTATGATCTGCGCTGGGAGTGGTTCTTCCAACCCGGGGAAGTGCTGGCGATCAGCGGCTTCCGTAAAAATTTTAAAAATCCCATTGAACGCACTATTGACGTCGGTTTCAGTTCCGAGGGGGCGGTGGTTTTCTTCGACAACGTGGAGAAAGCCAGCGTGAGCGGCTTGGAGTTGGAACTGCGCAAACGCCTGGGTTTCCTCTCCCCGCTGCTGCGGCGCTTCCTGCTGGCCGGCAATCTTTCCCTGATTCGTTCCAGGGTGCGCATCCCGGAGCGGGAATTGATTTCCATCCGCGGGGTGGACCCAAAGGCCGGCAACCGGCGGGAACTGCAGGGCCAATCGCCTTTCCTGGCCAACCTGAGCCTGGTCTACGAAAACAGCCGGCGGGGAACCGTGGCCAGCCTCTACTACAACGTCTTCGGCAAACGGCTTTCCGAAGTGAGCCTGGGCGGCACCCCGGGCGTGTACGAACAGCCCCGGCATATCCTTAACCTGACCCTGGCCCAGCGGTTGTTTGAATCCCTCAGCATCAAAATCGGGGCCAAAAATTTACTGGATGAGTCGCACCGGTTTACCCAAACTTTTAAAAATGTGGAATACATTCGCCGGGTGTATAAAAGCGGCCGCAGTTTCTCTTTGGGACTGCAATACAAATTAAAATAGATGCGGGAGAAGGGTTTTGCGCCGCTCTCCCGCTGTCGCGAATTTAATACTCAGGCCTGAGATCAATGAAATTTCACCTAACCCAACATCCCATAGGAGGATTTATGAAGCTGAAAGTATTGTTACTGTTACTGCTGTCCGTATTTGCGACGGCGCAGACCACGGTTGTAGACAGCGACATCAACCCCGGCGACCAGGTTACCTGGACGTCTGCTACGGAGTATATTCTGGACGGCCTGGTTTTTGTGGAATCCGGCGCCACGCTGACCATCGAAGCCGGTGTGTTGATTCGCGGCAAATCCCAGCCGACCACCGGCGATAACACCAGCGCCCTGATCATCGCCCGGGGTGCGCAGGTGTTTATCAACGGCGCCGCCCAGGCTCCGGTGGTTATGACCGCCGAGAGCGACGACCTCAACGACCCCTTCGACCTGCTTCCCAGCGACCGCGGTTTGTGGGGCGGCTTGATTGTGCTCGGCGACGCCGTCATCAACACCACCGACGGGGAAGATAATATCGAAGGGATTGACCCCAACGAACCGCGCGGGGTCTACGGCGGCAGCAACGACGCCGACAACTCCGGCGAGATTCACTACCTTTCTCTCCGGCATGGCGGGGCGGAACTGGCCCCCGGCGACGAAATTAACGGCCTGACCCTCGGCGCGGTCGGTAGCGGCACGGTGATTGACCACGTGGAAATTTACGCCAACCTCGACGACGGGGTGGAATGGTTCGGCGGTACGGTGAACATCAAGTACCTGGTCAGCGCCTTCAACGCCGACGACGGCGTCGATTGGGACCAGGGATTTCGCGGCAAGGGCCAATACTGGTTTGTGCTGCAAGGGGCCGACAACGCCGGGCGCAGCGCCGAGCAAGACGGCGGCGCCGACCCGGAAGACGGTACTCCCTACTCCATGCCGGTCATCGCCAACGCCACCTTTGTCGGACCGGGCCTGGCCGCTTTTCCCCAGGGAGACGGCGGTCAGCAACTGATTTTCCGCGACAACTCCGGCGGAAAATACTTCAACAGCATCTTTACCGATTACAATGGCGGACAGGGCGGCGACGGAATCACCATCGAAGATTTGAACTCCGGTGAAGACAGCCGGGCCCGTTTGGAGGCCGGCCAGCTTCTGCTGAAGAACAACATCTGGTTTGCCTTTGGCAGCGGCAATACACTCAACGATTTTGCCCCGCAGCAATTTGTAGCCGACTCGCTGGCCGCTAACAACAACCTGGTTGCCGACCCGCAGTTAAACAACATCGTGCGCGACCAGGGCGGCGGCCTGGACGCCCGCCCGGCCGGCAACAGCCCGGCAGCCTCCGGCGCCATCACACTGACAGACAACTGGTTTGACAATGTAGATTACTACGGCGCTTTCGATCCCAACGCGCCTCAATGGATCCGGGGCTGGACCGCCCTGGCCCGGGAAGGATTGCTGGGCGTGGAAGAGCAAATCGTCAACAACGGGATTCCGCACAAGTTTACCATCCGCCAGAACTATCCCAATCCCTTTAACCCCAGCACCCGCATCGAGTACAGCCTGCCCCGCGCCGCACAGGTGCAATTAACGGTTTTCAACGTGCAGGGCCGGAAGGTTGCGACCCTGGTAAATGATTACCGGGCGGCCGGCAACTATGCGGTTACCTGGAATGCCGAAAACCTCTCCGGCGGGGTGTACTTCTATCGTTTCCAGGCCGGAAATTCGGTGGAAACCAGGAAAATGATCCTGCTCAAATAGTGTCATATGACCACAGGAGGTGGGAAGCTGTTGATTTGTCTGGGTTTACAAGGCATAAACCGCAAGGATAAGAGTGGGGAATGAGTTTGTTTCAAGGCTCGAATCACGAGGAAGCACTTCATCAGGGGGTC
>JAJRYW010000260.1 GCA_024275555.1 Calditrichota bacterium
AATCTCTAATCTTGATCCCTTAATCTAAATTCCCCATGACCATCACCCTGCACCCCCTGGAAATTGCCCCGGTTGCCGCATACCTCATCGCGATTCTGATTATCGGATTCCGCAGCCGGGGCGCGAACAACTCGGCCGCGGAATTTATTTTAGGCGGCCGCCAACTGACCCTGCCGGCCTTCGTAGCCACCCTGGTGACCACCTGGTACGGGGGCATCTTAGGCGTCGGGGAATTCACTTATCTCTATGGAATTTCCAATTGGGTGGTTTTCGGCTTGCCGTATTATCTTTTTGCAATCCTGTTCGCCATATTTTTAGCCCCGCGTATCCAGCAATCCCGGGCGCTCTCCATTCCGGAACAGTTTTACCGGCATTACGGAGAACGGGGAGGGATGATGGGCGCGGTGCTCACTTTTTTCATCACCCTGCCGGCTCCCTACATTCTTATGGTCGGTTTCCTGCTCCATCTTATCAGCGGGTGGAGCTTATGGCTGTGCATTCTCCTGGGGGCGGTCTTTTCCTGCATCTATGTGCTCAACGGGGGATTCCGGGCCGTGGTGCGCACCGACAAGCTTCAATTTGTGCTGATGTTCCTGGGGTTTGCGGTGTTGCTGGCCGTGCTGGGCAGTCAATTCGGCGGGGCGGCATATCTCCGGCATAATTTGCCCGCCCTGCACCTGTCCTGGAGTGGAGGAAATTCAATTAGCTACCTGGTCAGTTGGTTTTTCATTGCCCTGTGGACCTTTATCGATCCGGGGTTTCACCAGCGCTGTGCGGCGGCCAAATCTCCCGCTATTGCCCGCCGGGGGATTCTCATCTCGGTGCTGTTTTGGCTGGTCTTCGACTTATTAACCACCTCGGCAGGTCTCTATGCCCGGGCGCTCTTCGCCGAGGGTGCTATCCAGCCGGCGCTCTCATTTCCGATTTTGGGGCACACCTACCTCCCGCCGCTGCTCTCCGGTTTATTTTTAACCGGCCTGCTGGCCACCATCATGTCCACCGTGGACAGTTTTTCCCTGCTCTCGGCCATTACCATCGGGCATGATTACCTGGGGCGGCGGCGCGGCTCCGGAGACACGGCCAACCTGGTAAAACTGGGCTTGCTCGTCGCGGTGGCCATTTCCGTGCTCCTGGCCATCCTGGTTCCCTCGGTGATCAACATCTGGCTGATGATCGGCAATGTCTTTATTCCCCCCCTGCTCCTTCCCATCCTGGCGGTGTATTTTCCGCGCTTGCGGCCCCCGGCGCCCTACGTGGTTGCCTCGATGATGATATCGCTGCTGATCTCGATCTTTTTTTTACTGCTGGGCCTGATCACCAGTCCCTCCCTCGGCGAATTTCAATTCTGGGCCGGCCTGCCTCCCATGTATCCCGGTTTGGCGGCATCGGTGCTGATCTTTGCTTTTGGCTTGCTTCATCGTCATTAAGCGTGAATCGTAAATCGTGACGAGTGTTGTGTATTTCGTATTGCGTGATGTGTGAATTTGCTTGAAACGGAATACGCAATGACTCCACTCGTTACTCGTTACTCATTATTCGTCACCTCGCCGACCAGCCTAACGAGTGACGAGTATTGCGTATCAGGATAAAATTTTAGTTGTGTTCCGCAAATTTTGCTCGGAAGTTTAAACCCCGTAAGTTCAGATGATTCAAGCAAACAGGATAAGGTGATGCCCAAAATAGCGATCATTTTTTACAGTTCGGCTGTGCTGTGGCTGCTGTGGTGCTGCGCCCCGGCCAACCGTCCCGGGCCATTGGTAAATACCGCCGGGGAAGGCCCGATACAATCGGCAGCCGGGCAGAAAGTGGCCGTGGAAGTTCCCTCGGAAAACGTGCGAGCTGCGCCTAACGGTCGAATTATGGGGCAACTCCGGCAGGGCGATTCGCTGGAAGTCATCGAGCAGATTGGCAACTGGGTGTACTTCCGCAACCGGCGCTTTAACGGGGCCTATATTTGGGGGCCTTCGGTGGGGTTCGACTACCGCAATCTCTACAGTCCCTTTTTCTATTATGATGAAACCCGCCAGCGTTTTTATGACGTCTACTACTTCCAAACCGCCTTTAACCAGAAAGGGCAGCGCCGCCAGGAGACCCAAACCGGCTATGAACTGTTTTTCAAAAACATCGGCCTGGGGGAAGGGGAGGTGGTTGTGCTGGACGCCGAGGTGCAGGCGCAGCGCGGCGCAGATCACGGGGTGACCTTGTTTGTAAATAAAAAAGATCAGAAGATAACCAAAGTTCAGGTGGATTTTTTTCGCCCGGTCAAAGGGTATCCCGCGGCACTGGAAAAGTGCGGGCTGATCATCAAAGAGCCGGTGGAAGTGAACAGCGGCCACGTGATCTGGCCGGCAGACAGCCTGGTTGCCGGCCTGATGGTCGATTTGGAGCGTAAAGAGTGGGACAGCGATTATTTTTCCGGAGTGTGGTTCATTCTTCCGGAATAAGAAGCGCAGCGCAGCTATGGCAATTTTATTTTCCCCGGATATGGTCTGGCCAGACCTGTTGAAACAGATTCTGCAAATGCTTGATCAAAAGGAGCGATAGTGATGAGTGTGGTGCTGATAACCGGATCAGGCGGATTGATCGGCTCCGAGTCGGTAAAATTTTTCCATAAGCTGGGCTGTACCGTCGCCGGTATCGACAACGACATGCGCCGTTATTTTTTTGGCGATACAGCATCCACGGCCTGGAATATCGAGTACCTGCAACAGCATTTCCGCAACTACGAGCATTATGAGGCCGACATCCGCGATGAAGCGGCGCTGCGGAAGATTTTTTCCCGCTACGGGAAATCGCTGCAACTGATTATCCACGCCGCCGCACAGCCCTCCCACGATTGGGCCGCCAAAGAGCCGCACACCGATTTTTCGGTCAACGCCGCCGGAACCCTGAATCTTTTGGAACTGACCCGCCGGATTGCCCCGGAAGCGGTGTTTATCTATTGCTCCACCAACAAGGTCTACGGGGACACGCCCAACCGCCTGCCGCTGAAGGAGTTGGAAACGCGCTGGGAGATCGAAGACCATCACCCCTACCGGAACGGCATTGATGAAACCATGAGCATCGACCAATCCAAGCACTCCTTGTTTGGCGCATCAAAATTAGCTGCGGATGTGTTCACCCAGGAGTATGGGCGTTATTTTGGGATGAAGACGGTCTGCTTCCGGGGCGGCTGTCTCACCGGGCCCAATCACGCCGGAACCCAACTGCACGGTTTTTTGGCCTACCTGATGAAGTGCGCGGCAACCGGTCAACCTTACACCGTCTTTGGCTACAAAGGCAAGCAAGTGCGCGACAACATCCACAGCTACGACCTGGTAAACGCCTTTTATCATTTCTTCCAAAACCCGCGGCAGGGCGAGGTTTACAACATCGGCGGGAGCCGCCACAGCCACTGTTCCATGCTGGAAGCGATTCAACTCTGCCAGGAGATCAGCGGGCGGGAACTGCACTGGAGCTACAGCGATCAGCACCGGATTGGCGACCACATCTGGTGGGTGAGCCGTGTGGAGAAATTCCAATCCCATTATCCGGAGTGGCGCTTTACTTATTCAATTAAAGAAATCCTGCAGGAAATTTACCTGTTAAACCGGGAACGCTGGCAAAAAAGCTCATGAAACTGACCGTACTCATCCCGGCCCGCAACGAAGAAGGCTCAATCCGAAAAACCGTGGAGGGAATTGTCCAGGCCTTGCAGCAGGCCGGAATCGACCATGAAATCCTGATCGTGAATGACAACAGCACCGATGCAACAGAATCCGTGTTGAAGGAATTGCAAAGACAATTTGGCTCGGTTGCCTATGTAAATAATTCGCCTCCCAACGGAATTGGCCTGGCGATCAAAAAAGGTTTAGAGCACTACCGGGGCGATGCAGTGGTGATTGTGATGGCAGACGGCTCCGATGCCCCGGAGGACATCGTGGCCTACTACCGCAAGCTGGAAGAAGGCTTTGAGTGCGTGTTCGGCTCGCGGTTTATCAAAGGCGGCCGGGTGTACAACTATCCCCGGCACAAGCGGATCTTGAACCGGCTGGCCAACAATTTCATCAAACTGCTTTTTAATATTCCTTACAACGACGTCACCAATGCTTTCAAGGCCTATCGCCGCGAGGTGATTGAGGGGGTAAAACCGATTCTTTCGTATCATTTCAACATCACCGTGGAATTACCGTTGAAGGCGATTGTGCGGAACTACCGCTACGCAGTGATTCCCATCAGTTGGAAAGGCCGCACCGCCGGGGAAAGCAAGTTGAAGCTTAAAGAGATGGGGAGCCGCTATTTATTCATTATTCTCTATGTCTTTCTGGAGAAATTGCGTTCGCGGGGGGATTAGCAGCGGAGGTAAGCGAGGCCGGAGCCTCG
>JAJRYW010000261.1 GCA_024275555.1 Calditrichota bacterium
CGGGGCAGGCTGGGAATCCACCTTTTTCGTGTAGTAGATTCCCGATTATAGACGCGTGAATAAATTTGAGAAGACCATAGGTTCTCCGGAATGCGGCGGCGGTCTTCTCGAATTTATTCACGTCTCAATAATTGGCTATAAAGTCGGTATTGCCCAGTATTTTTCAGCGTTCCTTCTTTAACTTGTGATTCTCATATCTATTGGCTCTCGGCCAGTTTTTTATCCAGGTAGGCCGTCAACTGTCGCGCCTGGGGAAAATCTTTCCGGATCGCCAGCACCCGGCGGATCGCCTCTTTGGCGGGAAGATATTTTTCCTGCATCGCGTAGGCCTGGGCCAGCAAAAAGAGCGTCTGGGCGTCGCGGGTATTAAATCGAAGCGCCGATTCCAGGGCCGGAAGCGCCGAATCCGCATCATTCTCCAGCAGGTAGATCGAGCCAAGCATCCGGTAGGCCAGCGCAGAAGGCTCCAGAGCTATCGCTTTCTGATAGTAGGGCAGCGCCTGTGAATATCGCTGCTGCTCCATTAATAAATTCCCCAGGAGCAGATAGGGAGAGGGATTGACCGGCGTGGCGTTAATCAGGGCGCGGTACTCCCGGGCGGCCCGGGTGTAATCTTTCTGTTGATGATAATACCGGGCCGCCTCGACATGCATCTTCTCCCAGGAAATCCGGTCTTCCCAAAAATCCCAGGCGAGGCGCTCAATAACGGTTGGATTGGATTTGCGAAGCGTGGCTTTATCCGGCAATTCGCTGTCGCGGAACGGCCAGCCCTGCATCAAATATTCCACCCGCAGCCGGGCCGCCTCCCGGTCTACTTCGGTGACGCCGCAGCGTTCTTCCCACTCCTGCCCGGAATACCCCGGTTCCCGCCAGGGGCCCAGGGCGTTGCTGCTCAGCAGCGTTTTGGTGAATACTTGCCCCAGCAAAATATAACCGCGCAGGTTGGGATGCAGGTGCTCCAGGAAGAGATTTTTGCCGGGCAAATTTCCGGGCGATTGCGCCTCGAACTGATCCTTCACCGGGGCGATAATGGCGCCCTGGTTGGCTGACGAGCGGATTTCCCGGTTGATCAATTCCGCGGCCCGGAAACGCAGGCCGTCAAAATCCTTGGCGCGGTAAAAATAGCGGTAGGCGGCATCATGGTCGCCCATCTGCCAGGCGATGTTGGCCTGCACAAAGTAGGGAGAAGCCGGCAACGAATCGATTTCCTGGCAGGCCCGCAGTTTTTCCAGGGCTGTCTCCAAATTCCCGATTTCATACTGCGCCTGGGCCGCCAGGTACTCCTTCTGCCACTCTTTTTTGTCGGTGTGTTCGCTGAAGACATCCTCGAAGGGACGCTGGCGGCGCACATTGCTGACCAGGGTTCCCAGGATCACCGGCACGCCCTGCTGACGGGCCGCACGAATGACATCGCCAATATTTTCCCGAAACACCTCCGCGGCGCGGAAAAAGGCGGGCGACCCAAAGGGGATTTGCCGTTCTCCGGCCATCCGGGCCATCAGGGTGCCGCCGGGCGCCCCGGACTCTCCCCCGGAAAAGAGGCCGCCCGCCCAAAAGACTACATCGCGAACAAGCTGAAAGGTCTTGTAGGGGCGGAGAGCTAAGTAAAGGTTTACCAGCGTCCGCGAACGGCCCAGGCTTTCCGTGGAACCGACCCCCAGGCCGCCGTAAAATTCGTTGTGGCCGCTGTAAATCACCAGGGCGTCCGGCTGGTAGTCAAACAGTTCCAGGGCGAAATCCCGCACCGTGTAGCTGCTCACCGCCGGCATGGCCAGGTTGATCACCTCGATGGGGCGATCCGGGAAATATTCCCGCAGCATGGAACGCATCACCCCGGCAATCGAGGCATTATAGTAGTAGGGATAGCCGGCCGCGCTGGAACCGCCCAGCACAAACACCCGGAACGCCCCCGGCGGCTTGGAGACCGCAAACGTCTCGGTCACCGCCACAGTGGGCCTTACCCCGGAACTGGGAAAGTAGCGCCGCCCCACTTCCGGGTTGATGGTATAGTAGCCGGGATAGTTGGCCACCGGTTTAAAGAGCGGGTAGTCGTTCCCGTAGTTTACGAGTTGCAAGGCTGCTTCCAGCAGAACCAGGAACAGCAGCGGAAAAAGATAGGTGAACCACTTGAGGAGACGCTGCGCCCGCGGCGAGAGCGCCATTGCCGGCGATTTGCTTGCAGGTTTTTTCTTTTTCTGTGGGGATTTTTTCTTCAATGGACGACTCCTCTCGATCCACTGCTCTGGATCGGAAACTCAATACGCGGTTCTCCTACTCGATCCAGTGCTCCGCGCCGGATCGCAATACCGAGGCTCCGCCTCGCACTACTGAAAAAGGGAGGCCGGAGCCTCCGGGGTTGATTCCAGCGCTGAGCACTGGAATCAGATGCTAATTTTCCTACTCGATCCAGTGCTCCGCGCTGGATCGCAATACCGAGGCTCCGCCTCGATTGCACCTACCAAGCAAGGGTAACATCCAGTATACCTTCCAACTCTTCATAATTGCGCGCACTTGAATATCGCCAGTGAACAGGCAGATCAACATATCCTCTTCGAACAGGATTGTTATGAATATATTGAATTTTTTGCATTAACATTTTTTGTCCCTGGATCAACTGCGGATGAAAACCTTCCTGCCATAATTGATAAGTGCTGTCCTTATGATGATCAAGTTTGTAGGCTTTTAATTGTTCTAAAAAATACCTATTACCTTCAGTTTTCAGTAAATCGATAATACACCGCGCTGTATAAGACCTGAACTTTCCTATTTCTGCGGACAGGTCTTTTGCTGCCGCAATCAGGTGTAAATGGTTCTCCATAATAACATAAGCAAAAACAGTAAGTCGTTCCCTTTCCTGTAAGAAGCGCAGCGAATTGATAATTATTTCTTTAGGTTCCAGTTTCGCTAAAACAGGTAACCAGTTTACTACAGTACAGGTTAAATAATGTACTCCCTCTGGCTCAATAACTTTGTAACAAGTTCGACTCAATCCGTATTCCTCTTTACAAGGGAGGCCGGAGCCTCCGGGGTTGATTCCAGCGCTGAGCACTGGAATCAGATACGCGAACTCTCCTACTCGATCCACTGCTCCGCGCCGGATCGCAATACCGAGGCTCCGCCTCGCATTACTGAAAAAGGAGGCCGGAGCCTCCGGGGTTGAGCTGTTCTCAATCTCGAGCCTATCGCAGAGCACTGGAAGCAGTTAAACCTTAGCCTTAGCCTCAGCCTCAGCCTTAGCCTCAGCCTTAGCCTTAGCCTTTTCTTGAACCTTAGCCTCAGCTCACGCCAACCGCTGCTCCGTCTCCGGATCGAACAAATAGAGCTTCTCCAGATCAAACCCGATTTTAAGCGGCGCACGGGAACGGTATTCCTTTTCCGGGGTGGTGCGCATACAGACCTGCTGCTCCCCGGCTTTAAAGTAGAGGAACACTTCATTACCGATGGGCTCGACCACATCGACCAGAATTTCCTGGGCGTCCGAGACCGGTTTTTGACGGGCCAGTTCGATATCATAAATATTTTCCGGCCGTACGCCTAACACCACCGGGTGGTTTTGGCGTTCTTTAAGTTTAGCGGCCAAAGATTCCGGCAAAGTGAAGCGCAACTGTTCCGATTGAAAGACTAATCGCCCGTTTTGCACCAACTTGCCCCGGAAAAAATTCATGGCCGGGCTGCCGATAAATCCGGCCACAAATTGATTGGCGGGATTGTTGTAAAGGTTCATGGGGGTGTCGATCTGCTGAATCCGGCCGTCTTTGAGCACCACGATCCGGTCGCCCATGGTCATCGCTTCAATCTGGTCGTGGGTTACATAGATCATGGTGGATTGGAGCCGGTGATGGAGGCGGCTGATTTCCACCCGCATCTGCACCCGCAGTTTGGCGTCGAGGTTGGAGAGCGGCTCGTCGAAGAGGAAAACTTTGGGCTTGCGCACTATCGCCCGGCCAATAGCCACCCGCTGACGCTGGCCGCCCGAGAGCGCCTGGGGTTTTCGATCCAGGTATTCGGATATCCCCAAAATCTCCGCGGCCTCCTCCACCCGATTACGAATCTCCGGTTTGGGAAACTTGCGCAGCTTTAATCCAAAGGCCATGTTATCGAACACGTTCATGTGCGGATAGAGGGCGTAGTTTTGGAAGACCATGGCAATATCGCGGTCTTTGGGGGAGACGTCATTGACCAGACGATCATCAATATACAATTCTCCGGAGGTGATGTCTTCCAGGCCGGCAATCATGCGCAG
>JAJRYW010000262.1 GCA_024275555.1 Calditrichota bacterium
ATCTGACGGCAGTACCCGTCCATTTTCAGAAGCATTATCAGATGTGCAGATCATTGTTAACGGAACCCTTCAGGATACAGACCATCCCAAAATGTTTGTCTCTGCACAGAACGCAAATAAGTTGATGAAGGGCACTCTAATTATTGATATAAGCTGTGATGAAGGAATGGGTTTTTGGTGTGCCAAACCGACATCCTTTGAACATCCGATGTTTGAAGCAGCAGGTAAATATTATTATGCAGTAGATCACAGCCCCAGTTACTATTGGAATTCGGCCACATGGGAAATCTCAGAAGCGTTACTGCCATTTTTGCCCAAAGTTCTTGGGGGACCCGATATGTGGGCAAAGAATAAAACAATTTCAAAAGCGATAGAAATTCTAAACGGCGTAATTCAAAATCCCAAAATACTTTCATTTCAAAACCGCGAGGAAGAATATCCGCACAGGTATCGTTAATGAAAATATTCGGTTTTAAATAAAGGCGTACATAACAAATCGCTGTTGCCGAAAAAGGGGATTACAGAATCCTTCCGGTTGGGTATATTCAAACTAATGATCTTGATTATTCCCACGGAGAAACCGATTTGCCAAAAATAGTGAAATCTGTTGGCGGGAAATGGAATTATTCTTTCAAGTTATGGGAATTGCCGCTCCGGGAGGTGCTGAGTTCAGGTGTGGAAAAGCGAATTTCGGAAGTGAAGAGGGCTGAGCAAAAACCTTGAAAATTCCTCAAAATTTTTCTTGCATATAGGAAATGGAAAATATGAAATCTAATGGAATAGTAATGTGTTCGCCATCAATAAGGGGAAAAAGGAATTGGGCTATAGTGGTGTGGTAGATTCTAAGTTTTTTGCTCTTTTAAGGCTCATTAATTGTGTTACACAAAATCTTCTAAAGAATGTAAATATTACTTTAGAGCATGAACATAGTTTGTATTATGGAATCATTCTTTTTCACATATCAAAATTATTCTCTCTATCAAAAGTGTCACTGTTCTGCTTCATCTGTAATCGGACACTGGGAATTACTAGAGTCAAGTGAACTACCATTATCTCCCTTCCCCCTAAAACTCATTAATAATCCGAAAGTGCAGTTTCCCCTCCCGGAAGGGCGCGCCTTTTTCCATCCCAAAATCTACCTGAACCACGCCCAGGGGTCCGGGAAATTGCAGGCCCAGGCCGTAGCTGGTCAGCCATTTGTCAATGGAATCCGGGAATTCCCGGCTGAACCAGGCGTTGTCGGTAAAGAAAAAGAAGCGCGCTTGCGGGCCTAACAAAAAGCGGTATTCACTGTTCATCCAGGCCACGCGGCGGCCGAAGAACTGGGCTTCCCGGAAGCCGCGCACCGAGGTGGCCCCGCCAAACCAGACCTGGTCCGGCGAGCGAAGGATTTCCCCCTTGTTCTCAATAAACTCCAGGTGTACCTGGTTGGCAATCAACTGGCGTTTGAAGGTGGGGACAAATACGCCCAGGTCGGCGCGCATCCGCTGCAGGGTTACTTTTTTCTTCAGCGAATCTTCCGCGATCAGGTAAGCCGGCCCAATGTTCTTCTGGGTGCTGAGGCTGAAGGCGATTTTCAGGAAGGCCCCTTTACGGGGATTGAGAATCTGGTCGCGCACATCCCAGCGGATGCCGGTTTCGGTGGTAAAACTCTCCGTGCGGGGCAGGCGCAGCCGGCGCGACGCCAGCGTATCCGGGGCAACGTTGCGGGTAGAAAAATCCACGAAGGCGCTCAGGTTCTCATTTAGCGGCAGCTCAAAACTTAAATTGTATTTCCAATCGATGAAGGTGGTGTCGCGCACCAGGCGGCTCATCCCTACCAGGGTGTGGAAGGGCAACCCGCCTGTAAAGGGCTCTTTGTAGGAGAGCAGAAATTCGTCGGAGAATTGGTCCTGTTTTTGCCAAAAGATGTGCAGCTTACGCCCCCCGCCAAACAGGTTGCGCACCCCAATGTTAATCAGCCCGGTGAAATATCCGCTGGCCTCGGGATCATTGGCCGGCGGGGGGATATAGCCGATGATGCCGTCCAGCGAGGTAGAGGGCGCTTCCTCAAAAGGCACATCCAGAAAGTAGCGCCCCTCTTTATCTTTGCTCAGCAGCGGCGCATCCGCGCGTTTAACAAATTCCTGCCGACCGAGAATCTTGACATATTTTCGAATCCGCTCCTGGCGATACAACTGGCCCGGGGAGAATCTGAGCAGACGCTGCAAATAACCGCTCAGATGTTCTTTTCCGGCCGGAAAACGCAAGTAATCAATCGACACCGAGTCGCCCGGCTCGATGCGCACATCCAGGCGCAGCGGCCAGACCGTCTTTTCGCTTTCCTCAAAATACACCCCCTCGGTGTAGATTTTGGCCAGCGGACGACCATGGTTTTCGTAATAATCAATCACCGAACGTAGCAGCGCCTTGGATAAATCCTCGGTGTAGGTTTGGGGGAGGTAATCCCGGAAACGTTCCTCCAGGGCCTTCCGGTCGGCTTCTTGGAGCGAATCGAAATTAACAATGCGGATTTCCGCTAATTGCGCCTGGCTGCCGGGATGGATTTCGTAGTATAATCGCACCGTGCGTTCCAGGCTGTCCGCTTCCAATGCGGAACTGTCGATCCGGGCGAAGTAGTAGCCTTTGCTTGCCAGGCCGCTCAGGATACTTTTCCCGATTTCTTTCCGGAGGGCCGGTTCATAGGGCCGTTGCTGATATTGCCTGCGAATTGCCTTTTGGGAAAAATCAACTTTTGAGGAGAGCTGCAGATCGATTTTTTGCACGAAAAATATTTTGCGGGCATTTCGCAGTGAATCCCCCTGTACCGGTTGAGCCATTGCAGGTTGTAAAAGACATAAGGCAGCCAGCAGGGCAGGGAGGAGCCTGCCGATTTTTTTTCCGGTATTATGTCGACCGATTTGGTGCATATTGTTCATTCCGTCCCGGGATACACTTCATATGACCATAAATTGAACGATATTTGATGCAGAATGCCGCTGATAAAACTGATTCTCGCTGAGGTTGTTTTCGCACACTCGCTCAAACGATCATCTGAAAGTCTCCCCGGCTCCTTATTTATTGATCTTGGAAAAATCATCTGTGTTTTTCATCTATATTCAGCGTTTATCCGCGTCAAATTTTCTTAGCCCGGAAGCGCGTGGTCAAAATAAATTTAGACGCTCCCGGAGTATCTCTCGTTAAAAAAACGCCCGTACTTCCGCTTTGCCCAGGTGGATGGTGCGGGCGGCGTCGGCGTCTTTACGCCCGTTGTAATTGGCGTTGATGGTGATATTGTTGCTGATAAAATATTCAAAACGGATATTCCACAACCAGGAATCGCCCACCTTTTTGCCTTTGCCCATCTCAAAAGGGATCACCCGGTTATTGGGATTTTCCGCTTCTTTGACATTGATGTAGCTCATGTTGGCGGTCGCCCGGGCTTTGCCCCGGATCGAGTAGGCGATCTGCGGTTTGACCTCCCAGAAATTCACCCGCAGCAAGCTTTGCGTGTTGCGATCCCTTTCCAATCCCCGGGCGACATCCACTTCAAATTTCCAAAACAAGGAAGGCCGGTAATTCAGTTTGCCGTTGATTACCTGGCTTAAAATGTTGGCGTTGCGGCTGGGCGAGGCGGTCACCCAGCGCTTGCTGAAACTGTTCTTATACTCGCCAATCAGGTTTAATTTCCGGTTGAACACCCGCCGCCGGGCCTGGATGATTCGCTCCCAGGTAATTCGGGATTCATTATTGTCCGGATCCAGAAACTGGTTGGATAAATTATCCCGGTAACGGCTGCGCAGCAAGACCCCCCAGGTGGGGTTGCGCTCATTGTAATACAAATCCTGGTTGAGGACGTAAACGCCGCGCAAAGAGGAGCGCACATTATGAAATTTACTGAGATTGAGCAGGTAGATATCCTCGATGTTTTTCTCGCGGCTCTGCTCCTCCAATTTAATATAGCTGAAGACTGACAGGCGTTTGGCGATTCCTTTCCACCCTTTCACCTTTTTGGTGGAGGTGCGGGGCCGATACTGAATTTGCAGGGCGGTCTCCAGGTTGGTAACGCTCTCGAAATTGCCGCTCTGGAGCAGGAGCAGCACAAAGTTTCCCAGCGGATCGGGCACATACTCGTTCAGGGTGGAATCGAAACGGAAATTGCCCCGGTTTTCGCCCACTTCAATGTATACTTTTTCACGCAGGGCCTGCAATTCGCTGGCGACCTTATAATCCCACCGGGCCGTAAAAGTGCTGGCTTTATTGCGGTACTGCAATTCAAAATTGGCCAGGTTGCTCTGGCGGTCCTGCCAGGTGGTATCCTGAAACTGGGCGTCGGGGAGGTACTTGGCCATACTGTCGTTGGGAAGCTGCTCAAAAAAATCGCTGAAATTTTTTTCCCGGAAGACGAACGAGAAGCGTCCCTTGATAAGCGATTCCGGCAGGAATTTCCCCTGGGCCTGGTAAGTGCGGGTGACGGCTTGATCGAGACGCTGGTTGCGGATATCGGGGTTGTAAAGAAAATCCCGGCGCTGTTCCAGGCTGACGCCCCAGTCCAGGCCGAAAAAACGAGCTACGTTGAGCTTAAAGAGATGATTCTCGAATAAAAAGCCGGTAAGTTTGCCGCTGGAAATGTTGTCGACGCTGCGGTCTTCCCGGCGGAAGCTGTACGCGGGGGTAAACCGCCGGATGCGTTTGGAAACCAGAACCGATTGCCGCAGCCAATCGCTCTCCGATGATACGTTTTTGCTGGCCACGTTCTCCAGCCGGGTGGCAATGTCCGGCAGCAGGGTGCGCTCCAGCTTTACCTCGCTGCTGAAGCGGTTCGAGATCACGCCGTTCCCCTTATCGATGCCTGCCAGGCTTCCCGTAAAAGTTAGGTAGCGGCGGGGCTGGTAGAGCAGGTTTCCTTCATAGCTTTCTTCCCGGAGGTTCAAATTTGCCTGGTTCAAATTCCACTGGTAGGCGTACTCCGGCTGTAAGGGGCGATCCAGGGGAGCGTAGGTGTCCTGCACTTTTTTCCAGCGCCCTTTCAATTGCACTTTGCCGATCTTTTTGCCCAGCACTTTCAAGCTGGTGTCCTGGAAGGCGCCGCCCAATTGGTACGCCGCACCGTCGTTGTCGCCGTCGTCCTTTCCGGAAAAGATGTTCTGGTCAAATTGGCTGGCGGCAAGCTCGGCCCGGAGGTTCAGCCGGCGGGTTAATTGAATCCCCAGGCCCAGGTTGGCAAAGCGCTTGTCGCCCGCCAGGGGCGCCAGCTTAACCGGCAGATAGCTGCCCCGGCCTTTTCCGACATACTCGAACACCCCAAAACGGGCCCGCCGGTAATCGCCGTTGCCGGCCCCCACATTGCTGAAGCGGATGGTAAACGCCCCGCTGTCCCGGCCAACGTAGACAAAAAAGGTGTCGAGCTGCCCCTGGAAAAAATCGATCACCTTATTATAGACGCCCTTACCCGGCCCCACCGAATCCACGCTGCTGATGACCGC
>JAJRYW010000263.1 GCA_024275555.1 Calditrichota bacterium
GTCATTTTAGCAAACGCTGGCCGGCGGAGTATTACATCAAATTTATTGAAGACGTTTACCGCCGCTATGGCTGGAAGAGCGTGCTGGTGGGCGGGCCGTCCGAGCAGCAATTGTGCGCCGAAATTGCCGCCCGCGCTGCCAACGAGGCGGCGGCCAGCCTTGCCGGCGCCTTGTCGTTGATGGAAACCGTCGCCCTGATCTCCGGAGCGCACTACTTCATCAGCAACGACTCCGGGCTGATGCACGCCGCCGCCGCGTTTCGGATTCCCCAAATCGCTCTCTTCGGTTCCACCACCCGCGAACTGGGATTTTTTCCGGTCAATCCCCGGGCGGTAGTGGTGGAAAATCCGGAAATCCCCTGCCGGCCCTGCTCGCATATCGGGAAACCGGCCTGCCCCAAAGGCCACTTCCACTGTATGAAGACCCTGACCCCGGAACGGGCGTCAGGGGTTTTCGAGCGGCTGATCAAACAATATCCCCCGGCCCGCTGAGCTACTTTTTAGTTGCTTTCCCCGGGCAGGCCGGTTAATTTGAGTGGGCCTAAACTAAGTTACGACAACAGACTAAGTGGTTGTTGCCCATCGAGAATTTCACGTTTTTACCCCCATTTGCTTGTGTTTTCTCTCGGTGAGCTGCCCGCGTCAGACCGACTTAGGAGAGTCTCCATGTCCGGAACGATTCATTTTTTGCTGAACGATGAAGAGATCAAAACCGATTTAGCGCCGGGAACGCTGGCGTTGGATTTCCTGCGGCATCATCTGCGCAAGACCGGCACAAAAGAAGGATGCAAGGAAGGCGATTGCGGCGCCTGCACGGTGCTCATCGGGGAGCCGGCCGGGTCGGAAATCCGCTATAAACCGGTTACCTCCTGCCTGGTTCCCCTGGGCGAACTGCACGGCAAGCACCTGGTCACCGTAGAAGGACTGAACCTGGAGCACCTGACCATGGTTCAGGACGCCATTGTCCGGGAAGGGGCCAGTCAGTGCGGCTTTTGCACGCCCGGCATTGTGGTCTCCCTCACCGCGGAACTGATCGAGCACGGCAACGCAGTAGATCGAGAGCGGATTAAATACGCCCTGAGCGGCAACCTGTGCCGCTGCACCGGCTACGCCTCGCTGCTGCGGGCCGGGGAACGCATTGCCGCCGCGGCCAAAGAGATCACCAGCGAAGACGGCCAGTACGGGCGGATTCGCCAACTGGCGGCAAAGGGCGTGCTCCCGGATTATTTTTTGCAGATCCCAAATCGTCTGAAGCAGATTGAGCCGCTCGCTGAAATCGTGGAGCAACAAGGGGCAGTTTACATTGCCGGCGGCACCGATCTCTACGTGCAGCGCGGCGATGAGCTTCCCGGGAAAGCGGTAGTGGCCCTGAACCGGCAATCCGGCCTGCGCGGCGTATCGGAAAAAGATGGCCTGATTGAAATTGGCCCACTGACCACGTTCGAAGAATTGGGCCAAAATCCCATCCTGCAGAAACACATCCCGGAAATTGGCGATTTTATGCGCCGCAATGCTTCCTGGCAAATCCGCAACCGGGCCACCGTGGGCGGGAATATCGTCAACGCCTCGCCGATTGGCGACGTGACCAATCTGCTGCTGGTGTTGGACGCCGAACTGGTGTTGACCCGCAACGGCAAGCAACGCACGGCGCCGCTTAAGAATTTTTACCGGGGCTATAAACAAATTGACAAAGCGGAAGATGAGTTGATCACCGCGGTTCGTTTTCCGGTTCCGCCTCCCACGGCCAAAATCAATTTTGAGAAAGTCTCCAAGCGCGAGTACCTGGATATCGCCAGCGTGAACAGTTCGATCTGGCTGGTCGTGGAAGATGAGATTATCCGGGAGGCGCGGGTCAGCCTGGGCGGGGTAGCGCCCATCCCGCTTTTGCTGCAGGAAACCACCCGCCGGATGCAGGGCCAGCCGCTGCGCCCCGAAACGGTTTTTAAAGCGCTGGAAACCATGCCGCAAGAGATCGCGCCCATCAGCGATATCCGCGGCAGCGCCGAATACAAGCGCCTGCTGGCTCGGAATTTGATTGTTGCCCATTTCATAAAACTCTTTCCGGAACAGTTTAATTTGGAAGTGTTTGAAGGGGTTTTGTTTAGCGAGTGACGAGTGACCGAATAACGAGTAATGAGTAACGAGTGATTAATGAGACGTGATAGGGGAAGTTGTTGCGTGTTGCGTATTACGTAACTGGCAATGCAGACGAAACACACAACACGAATTACGAATCGGAGAGATGTGATGAAGAATTCAAACCTTTTTTTGCGGGTTATTCTGGTGAGTTTGTTTTGCGGACTTTGCCCGGTTGCGGCCCAGCCTGCCGGGGAGCCGACCACCCGCGAGATGAACCTGATTAACTGGCAGGAATTTGCCCGCTTTGTGCCGCAGAAAATTGAGACGGTGCTGCTGCCTACCGGCACGATGGAGCCGCACGGGGTGCTGCCCAACGGGTCCGACAACCTGGCGCCGGAGGCGATGAGTCGCGCGATTACCCAACGGATAAATGCGCTGGTTGCCCCGACGCTCAACTACGGCGTCACCGGTTCCATGAAAGCCTTCCCGGGCGCTTTTGCCATCAGCGAAGAGGCTTATCGCCGCTTTGTCGGGGATATCCTGAAAGGGCTGGCGGAGAACAAATTCAAAAATATTATTATTTTGAACGGGCACGGCGGCCCCCAAACCGCCATTCTGCGCAGCCTTGCCGGCGAGTATTCGGAAACGTACCGGGTGCGGATTCTGGTGATCAACTGGTGTAGCCTGGCGGCGGAAGAGACCCGGGAAGTGTTTGGCGAAAATGGCGGCCACGCCGGAAACAACGAAACCGCCTACGTGCAGGCGATTGTCCCGGAAGCGGTTCACCCCGAATGGTATTCCCGGGAGATGGCTACGCCCTACCCATCCGGGAGTTCCTGGTATGCGGCCCCTTTCCCTTCCTCCATCGGCCTGTATGAGGAGGGCCAGGGCTATCCGACATTTGATGAAAAGCAGGCCAAGGAATATTTTCGTAAGGTAAATGACCGGGTGGCAGAGCTAATCGAGGATGTCGTTGCCAAATGGGATAAAGCCGGTTTGTACCGGTAAGCAAACAAAGGTTTGACGCTGAATAACGCGGATGTTTATATTGGCGTATGCACCACAGGAAATTCATTCAGAAGCCACGGATTTACACGCTTGCCCCGTTGGGGGATCAGCACGGATTTTTCAGAATAAACATAGGTGCATCGTAACAATTTAGTTCTGTGAAAGAGGCTATTAACCTCGTATTATTCACCGTGGTTTTGTCGCCTACCCCCCTTTAATCCCCCCTATTTAGGGGGTGTACAGACCGGGGACATGGGTAACACTCTGTTCGGACACATAGGTAACACTTTTGGTAAATTATGGCTGCCAAAAAATAGAGGAGGCAGCCATGAGCTGGAAGGATGTTACCCCTA
>JAJRYW010000264.1 GCA_024275555.1 Calditrichota bacterium
AACAAGATAGAAATTATAGAGGCGTGAATTAATCCGCGAATATAGATTGCTGCGGTAGCCGCATTCCGATTACCCGGAATGCGGCTACCTGAGAACCGGCAGTCTTCTCGAATTTATTCACGCGTCTATAATGTAGAACTAATCAAAATCCATAAAAAAAGCAGAGATGGTTTTCTATCGGCCATCTCTGCTTTTTGACATATAAGAATTGAATGACTTGCTTAGCCCTTTTCGGGGTCTTATTCGACTCCCGGGCGGCCGGGATTGTCGATTTACTCTGTCGAAGACAGCTTACTTTCGCACCGAAGTGTGCGAAAGCACTTAGAACTTCAATCCCAACCGGCTAAAAAAGTAAGCGCCGTCGGAACCCATCTGTACGGAATCGTTGAATCCGCCCTGGTCTGTCCACCCGTCAAACTGCGGAGTCGGGTAGGTGTTAAACAGATTGTTGGCGCCGACCGAGAGTTCCAGATTATCGGTTATCTCGTAGCCGATTCCTACATCCATGATCATCTTCGCTTTGTAAGTGTCGGTGGCGACTTTAAACAAGGCGTCTGCTTCGGCCTGGTTGGTTGCCGGGGTGTCAATCCACTGAAAATCCTGCAAAATCACTTCGCTGAATTGGGTCAATGTTGCTACCACATTCAGTTTTTTGGCCTGGAAACCGAGGTTCAGCACAAACTTATAATCCGGGGCGGCGGCTTTCAGATATGCTTGCGAGAATGGTCCGAAGAATGTAAAGGGGTTCAGGTTGCCGCTGTTAATTTTCTCAATATCGAGCTGGTTAATATTTCCGGCCAGACCGACGGAAAGCTGGTTCCCGTTTCCGACTCTTGTGGCATAATTCAGTACGATATCAAGGCCGGTAGTTTTGGTGTTCACTCCATTGGCAAAAAACTGGGCGGCTTCGGCGCCAACGTTTAAATGGGAGGCGTCGAAATTATCCGTAAGAATGATACGGTCATCAACAGTAATCACGTAGCCGTCGACGGTTGCACTAAATCCACCGGCCCTGTAGGTAAATCCGATACTCCCGTTGAGTGCGGTTTCCTCTTTCAAGTTGCCTATTCCAAAGGCTTTGGTAACTGTGCTGGTATTCGATGAAAGCAGGGTCCGTACCGATCGTCCCGCAACAATATTGTTGAAGAGTAAGTTGTAATGGATTTGCACCAATGAGGGCGCCCGGAAGCCCGTAGATACGGAGCCCCGGAAAGCAAGGTTGCGGTTCATGCTCATCCGGCCGGCCAATTTAAAATTGGTGGTCGTACCAAAGTCGCTGTAATTTTCATGACGGACAGCCCCGCTTAACAACAGAGATTTCGTGGCGTTCAATTCGGCATCGGCGTAGACTCCGAAATTGGTGCGGCTTCGGTCGACCTGGTTGGCCGGGCTATATCCCGGGAACCCCTGGGAGCCGCCGGGCAGGGGATCGCCGTTGGCGTCTACGGCCGGTACCTGAATGGCAGGGTTGGTGATCGGAACGCCTGCGGTGTCATAAAGCGCGTAGGAGCCTTCTTCCCCGGCAAAAATCCGGAAATTTTCCGTCCGGTATTCCAGCCCGAATGCCAGGTTTAGGCCGGAGGCGATATCCCGGTAGTACTTGGAAAAGTCCAGGCTGGTCGAGTTTTGGGCCAGGCTGTGTCCGCCGGCGTCAAAATCGGTGGATGAAGCGCTTCCCAGCGAGGCATTGTTGGTACCCCTGATGTAATAATGAAAATCATTTTTACCATAGGTATTATTGAAATCCATTTCCCAACCGTTTTTCATGCTGTGCCGGATTCCGGCCGAAGCGGAAATGTCGGTGATGTTGGAAGTGATACGGGGCGTGAATCCATCCGGATAAAGACTGGGCACCGCCCGATTATCGCCGTCGGCAAAACTGCCCCTGCTAAATGCGTAGGCATCGGTATCGCGAAAATTCCTGCCTCCAAACGCATAGATCTCGGTACTTTTACTAAGCGGAAGAGCGGAATTGATCATATAATTAAACCCGTCAATGGCGGCGCTCCCATAGCCTTTGCGCCAGGACCATCCGGGCCGCAGAGTCCGGCCTTTAGACAAATACTCGACTGTAAAATTGGCGAAGCCGCCTTTATCATTGAGCCGGATGCCATAGTTTGCGTCCAGTTTGTAAGTGTTGCCGTCGTAGCTTTTTTCCCGGCCATCCAGCCTGTTTTTGCCCTGAATGTTGTACAAGACGTCGCCAGCTTTTTCTTCGTAGCCTTCACCCACATCGGTGCTGTACAGGCCGGAAGTAAATCCGATCGACCCCCCCTCGACATTGTCTTTTAAAACGATGTTGATTACCCCGGCAATCGCATCCGATCCATACTGCGCCGAGGCGCCGTCCCGCAGAACTTCGATTCGCTTGATCGCTGCGGCGGGAATCGTATTTAAATCCGTTCCGTAATTGCCCCGTCCCCGGGTTCCGAACAGGTTTACCAGGGAAGACTGATGCCGCCGTTTGCCGTTGATGAGCACCAGCGTCTGGTCCGGCCCCAGACCCCTTAACGAAGCAGGATCAATATGGTCGGCGCCGTCTGAACCGGATTGTTTGGTGGCGTTAAAAGAGGGAGCGGCATATTGCAGGATCTGATTCAGTTCCACTTTTCCGTTTCTGGTAGCCAACTTCGCTACATCGATGACATCGACGGGAACGGGGGAGTTTGTGGCCGAGCGAGTATAACTTCTGGACCCGACCACCTGTACGCCTCCTAACTGAATCACATCTTCCGCCAGGGAAATATTTACGGTATTTTTCCCATCCAGCGCAACTTTTGTGGTGCTGTATCCGGTGTAACTAAACACCAGCGTTGCATTAGGAGACTGAACTGTGATCTGAAATTTCCCCTTCTGATCGGTCGTCGTACCGTTCGTGGTGCCTTCCTCCTGAATGTTTACTCCCACAAGCGGTTCGTTTTCCGGATTTGTAACCACGCCGGTTACCGAATGCTGAGCGTTGGCGATGCTGAACAAAACAGCAAGAATTAAAATGGTTGTTTTCATAATTATGCCCCTTGATTTTTTGTAAGTATACCCATTTGGGGCCACATATGCAAATACCGGCAGCTACTATATGAAGAAAAATTTAGCGGCTCCGGCGCCGGAATACGGTGTACTTGCCAAGAAGAGAATACCATTCGCCCATTTGTTGCAAAGGATGTTGTGCCCGGATTGAAAAAACTGAAGATTCGCGACGATAGTTTGGGCGTACTCTTTGACGTAAAGCATCGGTTTATCCGGATTTATGCGGATACAATTTTGCGGGATTCCTAAATATATTTGCTGTTGATTTAGATGCGCCCTTCCCTTAAATTCAGCCGCTTTGTTGGGGTTCCCAACGCCCCCTTAGCTCAGTAGGATAGAGCATCGGATTCCTAATCCGGGGGTCGCAGGTTCGAATCCTGCAGGGGGCGCACCAGAATATGAATATCAATTTGAGAGCAGCCGATAGGAGATTACGTAAATGCTGAAAGCGAAAAAGAAATTCACCAAGCGGGAGTTGAAAGAAGACAAGTTTTTTGAAGTCACTTTTCAGGCAAAAAACTTTATTGAACAAAACGCTCGCACCATCCTTTATGCCGCCGGAGCAGTGCTGGCGTTAAGTGTGATGATTTATTTTTACATGGGCAGCCAGCAGGCCGAGGAGCAAAATGCATTGGATCAATTTGCCCGCGCCCAGGAGCAAGTGCGCAACGGCCAGCGCGAAGTGGGCATGCAAATGATGATCGATGTGGTGGAACAATTTGATGGAACCACCGCAGCCGGTCACGCCGCTTTCTTCCTGGGAAAATTGTTCTGGGAGGATAAAGACCTGCAAACCGCCAAAAAATACTTTAAAAAGTATATCGATGATTATTCGGATAAAAACCTGATGACTCAAAGCGCCCTGGCCGGCTATGGAGATTGCCTGCTCTACGAGAAGAATTATGCCGAAGCCGCCAAATATTTCGAAAAGGCCGGCAAGATTGATCCGGATTTTCCGGCCGCGACCGACTATCTCTATACGGCGGCGTTAGTCTATCAGGAAGCCGGGAATTTGGAAAAAGCCCGGGAATTAGCCCAAAAAATTGTCGATGAATCCAGCAATGTCGATTTGAAAAATCGCTCCGAAGTGCTGTTGAAAAGTCTGGAATTGTAGCATGATTCTCTCGATACGGAACAAGTTTAAGAATATATCAAAAATCTCCCGGCGTCGCTGTAATGCCGGGAGATTTTTAGTTTTAAGCCCCTCATCAGAAAACCACGCTTATTTAGTGTCTGGCCGAATAGTCACTAAGTATCTGTTTATAATCGGTTGAAAAGTAATAAATTCCCACGAATGTTTAACATAAATATTGAACTTACGCAAGAAATTCACGAAAAGAGGTAACATTG
>JAJRYW010000265.1 GCA_024275555.1 Calditrichota bacterium
GAGGCGCTCAAATTGCCGGCGTGGATTTCCATCACCCCGTCCAGATTCCCGTCGTAGCCGATCATATCCAGGTTGAGCACCCCTAAGATCTGATCGCCGTTGGCGGCGGCGTCGGCCGCGTAAGCGGCGCTGCCATGCAGGCCCTGCTCTTCACCGGCAAACCAGACAAATTTCACCGTATATTCAAAATCATACTGGCTGAGCACCCGGGCCGCTTCCAGGACAGCCGCGGAGCCGGAGCCGTTGTCGTCCGCTCCCGGGGCCCGCACCGAGGGCGATTGGGAGGTGTCGTCATAATGGGCGCAGATGATGTATTGCTGATCCGGGTAGGCGGCGCCGGTTTTAGTTGCGATGATGTTATTCAAGCTGGTCTGGGGCAGGTTGGCCAGTTCCGATTGCCAGGTAATCCCGCTGTCGAAGCTCTGCACCACCACGCCGCTCCCGGAGGCCCAGGCATTTGCGGCGCTAAGCAGGTCGCATCCGTAAACATGCTGATACTGGATGTTGGCTCCGGCGCTCCAGGTTTGCCCGCCGTCAGTAGTGCGCCAGCAGGCCCCGTCAGTGCCGACAATCAGGCCGGTCTGGGCGTCCGCAAAATCAATGTCGTATAAATCCTGGGTAGCGCCGATATTCACCACGCTCCAGCTCTGCCCGCCGTTGACGGTTTTGCGCACCACCCCGTTCCAGCCGACCGCCCAGCCGGTTTGGCTGTCCAGGAAATGGACCCCGTAGAGGCGCGTGGTGGTTCCGGAAGATTGGCTGCTCCAGCTTTCCCCGCCGTCGCTGCTGGATAGAATCTTTCCGTTGCGGCCCACCGCCCAGCCGTGAGTGTTATCGACAAAGAAAATATCGTACAAGCGCGAGGTGGTGGGGGTGGACTTGATGCTCCAGGTGCTCCCGCCGTTAACGGTTTTCATGATCAGCCCGCCGTCTCCGCAAATCCAGCCCAGGTTGGTATCATTAAAAAAAATCCCGAACAGGAAACTGCCGGAGGGCGAGGACATGGTCTGCCACGCACCGCCGCTCATCTTTAAAATCCGCCCGCTTTCTCCCACGGCAAAGGCGGTTTGGGAGTTCAGGGCAAACAGCGACCACAAGGTGGTGCTGCCGCTGTTGTACTGGGTTGTCCAGCTCGCGCCGCCGTCGCCGGTGCCGTAAATTTTCCCCTCGGAGCTAATCCAGCCAAAATCGGAATTGTCCGGCGCAAATTTGACATCGTAAAAAACACTCATGGTAAACGGCTGCAACTCCACGCTGTAGCCCATCTCCTGGAGGCGCATCTGCAGGTAGTCCTGGGCTTTGTAAATATCCGAACTGTAGGAGTAGCGGGTCATGATCGAATCTAAATTCCCGTTGATCCAGTAAGGCTCCTCTCCGGAGAGATGGCGCAGGGTATAGTAAATTTGATTGATATCTACCGAGTCTAAAATGGCCTGGATGACGCCGCTGGCGGCCGGTTCGGTTGATTGAGCTTTACCGGGGAGGGTGGTAAACATCATCCAGCAGAGCAACAGAAAAAATAACTGACGAGATGGTTGCAAACGGTACATAGAATACTCCTTGGCTGTGAATTGGGACTAATTTATATCGATGACCATTGTCTGACCGTGATGATTTGCCCCGGGGCAGTGCGCTTGACGGATCGGAATACACTGTGTGGAACATGCCAATATCAGACATGCGCCGCACTATTACCATGACATTACTTAGCTCAAAACATGATTTTCGTCAATTTCCGAATCAGACGGCGGTTGGCAGGAACAATCTTTCTCGTTCCAAGCTCCTGCTTTGAACGCACATTTTCCCCAGAAGCTCCGCTTCACCTTTGCCGGTTTTTTCATAGACCTGCTGGAGTTTCGGCCGTAAAAGCAGGGCTTTTGGGAAACAGCCGTTCCCGGCCGGATCCTGGAGCGAGAAGAATTTCCGGCTTGTCCGGGTCAGCGGGAACGAATTCACAAAGCAGGTGACAAAATGATTTAAAATTGCTATTTTCACCATCCACCCAAGAACAGGACGACCGATGAACGCTCCTTTGAAGCCTTGTGAGGAAATGACCGACGATGATTACGCTGCATTAGGATTGCAGGCCGGGCTGGAGATTCACCAGCAGTTGCTCACCCAAAAAAAACTGTTTTGCCGCTGCCCCGCCGGGAAATATTCGGAAAAATATGACGCCGAGATTTTGCGGCACATGCGTCCCACCCTCTCGGAGTTGGGCGAATACGACGGCACGGCCTTGATGGAATTCAAGACCCGCAAGGAGATTATCTACCGGATCAACCACGAAACGGTCTGCACCTACGAGATGGATGACACGCCACCCTTCGAAATCAACCCGGAGGCGCTGGATATTGCCGTGCAGATTGCCATGCTGCTCAACTACCAGTTGGTCAGCGAAATCCACATTGCCCGCAAGCAGTACCTCGATGGCAGTATCCCGACCGGGTTTCAGCGCACTACCATTGTAGGAGTGAACGGCTGGCTGCCCTTCCGGGGCGGCCGCATAGGCCTGGTGCAGTTGGGCCTGGAGGAGGATTCCTGCCGGGAAATCAGCGATGTGGGGCATCAGCGGGTCTATCGCACCGACCGGCTGGGGATGCCGCTCTTTGAAGTGGTTACCGAGCCGCAGATGCGCACGCCCCGGGAGGCGGCCGAGGTTGCCAATTCTATCCGCTGGACGGTGCGGGCGACCGGCAAGGTGCGCACCGGGATCGGCGCGGCCCGCCAGGATGTCAATGTCAGCATTCGAGGGGGGACCCGCATCGAAATAAAAGGCGTGGCCAGGATTCCCCTGATCCCCTTGCTGATCCACAATGAGGCCCAGCGCCAGTATTCCCTGCTGCAAATTCGCGATGAACTGCATCGGCGCGGCATTACCGAAGAGACCTTGCGCTACCAAAGCGCCGAGGTCACCTCGCTGCTCCAGCGGGCGCCGTATGAGCCGATCCGACTGGCGCTCTCACGAGGGGAACGGGTGCACTGCGTCTGCCTGCGGGGATTCCTGGGGATTCTCAGCCAGCCCACCCAAACCGGCATCGTGTTTTCCAAAGAGATTTCCTACCGGGTGCGGGTGATTGCCTGCCTGACCCGGCTTCCCAACATCTTAACCTCGGAGAGCACCGAGGAGACCATTGACAGCTTTACCTGGAGTAAAATCCGCAAGCTGGTCAAGGCCGGGCCGCAGGATTCCCTGATCCTGGTCTGGGGGGACGAACAGGATTGCCAGACCGCTGTCCGGGAGATTGTTATCCGGGCGAAGGAGGCGACGGTGGGGGTGCCCAACGAGACCCGCCAGGCCCTCCCGGACGGCGCCAATGGATTTGAGCGGATTCTCCCCGGGGCCGACCGCATGTATCCCGACACCGACCTGCCCCCGCTGGAAATCACCGAGGCGCGTATTGAACGGTTGCGCCGCGATCTGCCCCCGCCGCTGTGGGAGCGGGAAGCGCGCTATCGCGAGATGGGCGCACCGGCGCACCTGGTCATCCCCCTGGCGCTTTCCCCCCAGGCCGATCTGTTTGAAACGCTGGCGGAATCCGGCGCCGTCCCCATTACCTGGCTGGTGCGTTTTCTCTATGAACGCCTGCGCGAGTGGCGGCGCAAGAAACTGCCCGTGGAGCGACTCACCAGATC
>JAJRYW010000266.1 GCA_024275555.1 Calditrichota bacterium
CCCGGAGCAATAATTCTTCCTGCCTGGGTGCCCACAACAAAGTATTGCCCGCCGGCCCTGAGCCGGGGTTTGGCTGAATCCGGATCTTGCACATAACCGGCCCAAATCAAACCATCGCCAAAAATTATTGCTTTCCCGCTCCTCGGATACAACCCGCCTGCATTTGCAGTCAATGGGTTGCGCCCGGTGAGGCCGTCATTGCGCACCCAGTAACTGATGTTGCCGGCGTTCAGCAAGGTTTGACTATACTCAATGGCTGTATTATCCTGGCGGGAGAGTGGAATTTGCTTTTGTGCAAAAACAATAAAAGTGCTGCTGAGATAAATGCCCAGGAAAAAAATCGCCCATCGTCTCACAGTATTACCCCCTCCGTTCTTAACGAAGAAATTGGTTGCGGTTACTTTGCAAGTTAGTCAAATCCGGGGGGAAATTCAATAACCTGAACGGGGGAAATTGGAGGCGTGATGCGTAATGCGTGAAATGTGATACGTGAAAACGTGATGTGTGAAAACGTGATACCAAAAAACGAGTGACGATTGGGAACGATGCGTGATGCGTGAAACGTGATACTAAATAACAAGTGACGAGTGGTAAAGGTGCGTGGTTTGTATTGCGTATTACGTGTTGCGTAGTGCGTTGAAAATTGCCACCACGGAATACGAAATACGCACTACGAAACAAATTCACATTTCAATCTTCACGAATCACGCTTCACGTTTTACTAATCAATGAGATTCATACCCCTTCAGCCCGCCTTTGGGAATCAGGAGGCGGAAGTTCTCCGGGATGAGGGCAAAATCCTCTTCGTCGGCGTGGAAGTGGAGCTGCCCGTCATTTTCCCACAGTTCGACTCCGGCCAGGCGCAGGGTTTCTTCCACTCGTTCCTTCCAGTAAGACCAGCTTTCCTGATCTAACTCCTGAAATTTGGCGTGGCTGTACTGGTGCGGATCGAGCCGGTCGTCGGGATCGAAGAAGAGCATGTTGCCCCGGGAAGCGCCGCCCATCAACTTGGTGCCCCGGTAGGGCCGCTGCTGGCGGCGCAGCTTGCCCTGGCTGTCCCAGTAGAGACCGCCGAAGAAGAAATCGCCGCCCATGAGCGATGCTCCGCAGTATTTGCTGGCGCTGCCTAAAATGTGCACCTGCAAATCCTGGCAGCGGGGGTCGTTCACCGAATTGGTCCAGGCCCGGTCGACGATATCGCCTAAGATAAATACTTTGCCGCCCTTGGAGGCGTAGCCGCACACTTTGCCGGCGTTGCCGAAGACGTAGAGATCGCCGTGGTGCATCCCCATGGCGGTAAAGTTCTGGGCGTTGCCGTGGCAGCGAATCACACCGCCTTGCATAAATGCGCCAAAATATTCACCGGGTGTACCGTAGACATCGATTTCCACGTCGTCGGTATCGCTTTTGCCCATCACCGCGGTGGAGATGAGCCGCTGGCCGTTGACCCGGTAGAGAATGTAACGCCGCCAGCCCAGGTCGTAGGCCCGGCTGAGGAAGGCCGCCAGGCTCAGCTTCGGATCAATCCCCTCCGGTTCGAAGCCGTCGGCGTCGACAACCAGCACTGCCTCCGGTTGGTCCGGCGAAGCCAATTCCGCCGTCGCCCGGGAAGCCGCGGTATAGCGGCGATCCATTTCCGGCAACCAATCCAGGTGCTGATAGAGCACAAACCGGCAGATGTCGATCAGGGAGCCGGCGGCTTTGTCGCTGGTATTCATGGTGCGCAGGTAGTCGATGAAATAAGTAAGCAGGTCGGTGATCTCCGACGGGGGCCAGGCGGCCGTATCCTGCCGGGAGGCTTCCTGCACGCGGGTGAGCACCCATCGGAAGGTGTTAAAACTCCATTCCGGCAGATTACAGCGTATCCAGCCGCGCAGTTCGGAACGATGCGCTTCGATCTGTTTCCACAGTTCGCCGCTGTTTTGGGGGACTTCCAGGGGGGTGCGGCGCACACTGTAGTGCCGGCCGGGATTATCCAGATCAAAACGGCGGCCGTAGCGGTCGATCAGCTCAAAATCGACAATCTTGCCCTGGTTGTCAAAGCGGAAGCGATTAATCATCCCATTGGAGACCATCACCTGGTCCGGCGCGGCGCCATCGATGACGCCTTCTTTATCCAGCAAATCCAATACTTTTTGAGCGGCCTGCTCTTCGGAGGCGATGATGCTGAAGGCGGTCTTCTCTTTCCCGTCGGCGTCATAATAAAACGCCGTAGTGCCGGGCCGCAAATCGGCGGGGTCTTTTAAATCCACCCGCTCGGTGACATTCTTCTCCGGCAGATGCCGCAGACACAGGTATTGGTAGGGCCCGTCCGGGGAGCTGGTAAACTCCACCCGCTGCACCTCTTCCAACTGCTGGCGCAGCTCCGGGGGGATTAAGGCCAGGTCGTCGCCGGTGGTGGGGGAAAAGCTCTCGAACAGCGCCCAGTCGGGATATTCCAACTCCTCCGCCACCAGGTGGAATTTTAACGAAGCAACCTCCGTGTCGGTGGTGGCCAGGGGAGGTAAGCCAAACTGCTCCACCCGTTGTTTGAGGGTTTCGTAATTGGTGGTTTCCCCGTTGTGGGTCAGGGCGGTGTGCAGCTTGCCGAAGGGGTGGGCGTTCATCTGCTCCACCACCGAGCCGGTGGCCAGGCGCACGTGGATAATATTATTCGGCGAAGCGGGGGTCTCCCAGGGAATCTCCCGCCCGGCGGTTTTCCACAAGCCGATGTTCTTCCCGCAGGACATCACTGCGGCGATTTTGCGCACCCGGGGCAGGTAGCGGCCGCGATTCTTTGTATGCGGAAAACTCTTCACAAAATTGCGCAGCAGGTAGAGAAAACTTTCGCCGTAGTGATCCAGGTTGCGGTCCGAGAGCGGGTCTTCCCGGGTAAAAATGGAGAGAAACTCCCGGAAGGCCTGATTCTCGCGCACAAAAGTTTCCCAGGCTTCCGGCCGCACCTCGTAGGTGTAAAGAATTTGAGTGAGCATCACCGAGTGGTTGAAAACGAACAAATCCTCGGCTTTTTGCAAGAATTTCCGGTTCTGCTGGTAGTTATGCGGGGCCACATCGGGGAAGTATTCCCGGATGTATTGAAAGCGGGGCGAGATGATCAGCTCTTCTTCGATAAACTCGGTCAGCGCCTGCGGTTTAACCCGCACAAAGAAGCGGAAGATATCGCCCGGATCGGTGTTGGGATTGCCGAACTCGCGGTAGTCGCGCTCCCGCCCCTGGTCGTCCCGTTTGTAGGATTCGCGCACCTGGCGCACACCGGTTTCGCCCTCAAATTCAAAATAAGGTTCCAGGAAGACTTTGCGCACTTTTTCGGCCAGCTTGTAGCGGAATTCCAGCAGTTCCTGCCGGGCGGCCTGGCGGAACTCCTTCTCGGTGGAGAATTTCCCGTCGCGGGCGCCCAGTTCTTCTTCCGCTTCCAGTTGCAGCCTTCCTTTGATCATAATCCGGTAGGCGTAATGATGCGGATAGTGCGGGAAACAGAGGGTTTTGCCCACGCCCACGCCGTCCATGCCGCGATTTTTCATGGCGTGGAGGGCTTCATCCAAAATGTAGCTGGGCACCGGTTTGGTGCCGATGACCGCGGCCACACCGCAGTTGGTCTGCCCGGTTTGGCGGGGCGGTTCTACTTCCTGCAAAGCCCGGTCGCGGTGGATGGAATGCTCGCGGCGCTGGCGAATCCGGAAGTCGACCCGCTCTTTGAGGCCGATCCACTGGATTTTATCGAAACGGCCCCGCAGTTCCCGGATGTCTTTCAGCCCTAACCCGGCCAGGGCGCGGATCACCTGCATTTGCATGATCAAAAAGGCGTTGATGATCTGGCGGCTGTTTAAATCCACATCGCGCAGATTTTGCATGATCAGGTTGCTGGTGGCAATCCCGCGCGAGCAGCCGTCGTGGCAATTGCGGTTGCGGTCGCAGCCCACCGCCACCAGCGGCGCGGTTCCCCAGATCACCCCATCGGCGCCCAACGCCACGGCTTTGATGACATCCTCGTAGGTGCGAATCCCGCCGCTGACCATAAATTTGACATGGTTGCGCAGTCCGTCGCTGACCAGCCGGTCATGGATCAGGGGAATGGCGTACTCGATGTGCATCCCCATTTGCCCTTTGATGATGTTGGGCGACGCCCCGGTGCCGCCGCGCGGGCCGTCCAGCCAGATTTCGATCTTCATCCCGTACTCGCGGGCGTAGGCGGCCAGTTCGTCGGAAAGCTTTAGCGTGTTGGATTGCACCTCGGCCACTTTGTCTTTCAGCACCTCTTCGGTGTTGTCCCGGGAAATCCGGGCCAGCCCCGCCGCAATAAACTCGATATCCACCGAGGGCGATACTTTTACCGACACCACCGCCTGCGGGTTGATCATGCGCACCATGTCGATAAACGATTTGACGTCCTCGATCGAATAGCAGTTGTGGAAGGGGAAGGGCGAGATCACGCTGGTGTAGGAGTGGAAGATCACCTCCTCGCAGAGCCGCAGGATTTGCTCAAACTCGATCGGATCGATATTGCGTTCCTGCTGCAATTCATAGGCGCGCTGCTGGATGTTGACCAGCCCTTCCCGCAGTTCCGGGTAGATGGCCTGGTCGTCGTGGGCGCGGAGCAGCGGCTGGTAAGCCTGATTCACGACTTCCCGGAGCGGGTGCCCGGCTTGCTTCTCGATGCGCTCGATGCGGTCGATCAGCCGGTGCAGCTTTTCTATATCCAGGTGCTCCAGCCCCTGGATGCCGCGCAGGTAGGAGACCAGTTTGTTGACTTTCCCGGCCAGGATATGCCCGCCGATGCCCATCTTGGCCCCCTGGCTGTAGGCAATCACCACCCGCCGGGCTTTTTTGATGGTCTCTTTGACAACCCCGAACAGGCCGGTTTTCATTTCGGTGGAAATAAACGCCTCATCCTGCTCCCCGACTACTTCATAGAAAAGGAACGGCTGCAGCTCCGGATAGGGCTTCAAAACCTCATAAATGGCCGGATGCGTCTCGGCGGTAATGCCCTGCCCGCCCAGTATTTCTTTGATTTGCAGCGTAGTGTAATGCTGCTCGTGTGTAAAAAAACCTTTGATGAGCTGCATATCCGGTTCGGTAAAGAAGATCGGCTCCCCTTTGCGGTTTAAGAAGAAAGAAGTCGGGTAGCCGCCCTCGCCGGTGTCGTATTGAATGCCCAGTTCCCGCACGGCAATCACGTGGGCGCGCCAGGTGTCCAGCCCGATGGAGCCGACCGATTTGCCCCCGAACATCCAGGGGGCCTGCAGGATCAAATCCTTGTCCAGCGGCAGGGCGGTGCTGACCCGGTCCAACTCATAATCGGGGATAATATCCGGATCGCGCTGGTAGAGGATTTTCATCACATCAAAGCCGTCGCCCAGCAGGCCGGCGCCGCGTACATTCTTCAGATAAATCATGTTGATATCGCCGGCGGCCATGTTGCCCATAGCGCGGATCAGCGCCCCCGGCCAGACGTGGTCGCGGGTGTACACTTGCTGATTGATGTCGCCTAACTCGTAAAAATAGTGCGGCGAGCGCAGCGGCTCGACCCGCTTCTTCAATTCCGTATAGCGCGGCGAGGCCCCCTCCGGCAGGGGCTCCGATTCAATCAACTCCCGGTTCAATTGTTCATGGAGCCCCACCTTTTCCTCGTGTTCCAGCACATTCTTTTGCAGGCGTTCTTCCAGCACGTAAAAATCAATCAGCCGGCCTTCTTCTCCCACGGTCTTCTTGATATCTTTAAATCCCGAGGCGCCCAGCACTTCCAGAATCTGCACCTTGCGCGATTCCATCTGGTTGTTGAGCCGCTTCACCGCCCAGTCGATATCCAGGTTTACCAGCACATCCGTGGTGGTTTTTTCTTCCTGGATGGCCTTGTAGGCGTAGGGGTCCAGGGCGATCACCGCGGCAAAATCCAGCAAGGTTGCCTCGGCGCCGCGCTGGATGGTCTTTTGGCTGTCCGAGGCCAGGCGGATGCCGCCCGAGGCAATCAGGGAAACTTCGTGCCGCCGCCCGCTGGAAAGCAAGTAGTGGTGGATGGCCCGCACCGCTTCCGAGGTGACAAAATACTGATCTTTGTTGCGCAGCCCGTGAATGTGCAGCGCATCTACTTTGAGGGCCATAAACGATTCGACCTGGTCGCGCAGGTGGGGCAGCAACTCCCCGCCCACAATGTCATACTCGGTTGCTTCCAGGTAGCCGCACAGCAGCGGCGTTTTCTGGTGCAGGGAGGCCACCGAGTCCTTGATAAACTGCATGGTGGCTTCCATCTCATCATGCAGGGTAATCTCGAACATGGGCATGCTCCACAGGTCGACCAGCATCTCGCGCTTTACGTGGGGATTGACCCGCAGGTGGTCGATCATCTCCAGGTCCACCCGGGGAACCACCACCGGCGGAAGGCTCTGGTAGCCGCCCTCCTCGCGGAAAAAATCGTAATATTCCAGGATGCGGTTCAGTTTGATCACCGCCAGGCTGTTCTGCTGCTCGGCTGTTTTGATGAAGGCCAACTCCACCCGGCCGTTGCTGTGCAGGCGCACCGAGTTGTAGAGAATCGGCGACATCAGCCGGATGGTGGGAAAGGGCGGATTGTGCAGATTTTCTTCCGCATCAAATCTGCAGTAGCGGTGGCGTTTACCCAGGATCACCGAGAGCTCTTCGTCGGGATCGCCTTCGTGGAGGCGGTTCTGGGCCGGGCCGACGATATGAAAATGCGAGAACCGTTCCGCATCAAACCCGATGCCCATGTGCCGGTCCCCCTGGCCCATGCCGGAGACGGGAATCTGCCCGGTAGACGCTTCTTTGTCAATCTCCATCAGAATTTCTTCGGTGACGTAGATATCGGCCATATCGGTTAACTGCGGGGAGCGCTGGATGGTGGTCGTGTCGCGCAGAAACCCTTTCTTGGTCTCCCAGTACTTTTTTTCCTCCCGGTCGACGGCGTTCTCAATCAACTCCTGCACAAAATTGCGTTCGGTCTGCACGGCTTTGTTTTGCGGGCAAAAATTGATGCAGGCGTTGCACAGGGCGCAATTTTCGTCGATCAGCTCGGGAATCTGGCGCGGTTTGCCTTCCCGGGCGCCGTAGATGCAGGCGTTCTCGTGGGCGCACATTCCGCAGTGGATACAAGTCTCCGGATCGATGAACAACTCCGAATAGGCAAACCCGCGCGGGTAGTAAATTTTAAGCCCGTGTTCCAGGTGGGAGCGTTCCTCTTTTTGAACTGCCTTGGTGTGCTCCCGGTAGAGGGGACTTTCCTTCATCACCTCCCACATCCGGTCGATAAACTCTTCCTTCTCTTCCGGATCGAATCCCAGCGCTTTTTGGAAGGCCGGGTTTTCCTCCACCAGGTCAAACATCTCGGTCAGGGGGATGTCGGTGGGGCAGACCCGGGTGCAATTGTCGCAGCGGGTGCAGATCATGAAGCCCATCGCCTCGATTTGTGAGATCGACTCGCCCCGGGCTAAACGGTTGGCGGTTTTGCGCCGGGTGATCGGGGTAGCGACGCCCAGCAGGCCGAAGACGTCGCTGGTGGGGCAAACCCGCTCGCAGCTATCGCATTCCGCGCAGGCGCTGTTGATGGCCAGGATCGAGGAGCGGCTGGCCTGCAGCCGGGGCGGCACCACGGTGGGGAAAATCATCTTGTTGAGCTTCCAGAGCAGACGCCCCAGGGCCAGGAAAGAAAAGGCGGCCTGGTTTTCGATTCCCCGGCGGATTAAGCGCACCCCCAGGTTGAACAGCGGCGCGGCGCCGTTTTTAAAAAGCTTGAGGGCAAACTTGCGCCCGGCGCCGTTGATATATTTGCATTGGTTGACCAGGCGGGCCGGGTCCATCTGCTTTTTCAGGGCCATCAGGGAGCGGATGTGCTCCTCCCGCCCGTTTTGCATGGCGCCTTTCTGGAAAGGGAGATTCCAGATTCCCGAGCCGTAGGGCAGACCGCCAAAGGCCAGCGAGGACTGGGTCATAAAGGGAACCAGGCCCAGGTAAATCTTGTGCCGCCGGGTGGCGGTGTCGGCCAGCAGGATGGACTGGATCAAAATTTTGCCGTCGGGAAGAAAATGGCCCTCGGTTTTCACCGGGTTATTGGTCCAATTGGTGATAGCCGATTGCACAAAGCCCAGGTAATCCGGAAAATTTTCCAGGGGCAGGATGGTCTCGCTGACCAGCATCGAGGGCCCGCGGGATTTCATCTCCACCGGCGCGTAGCGATGCTCCCAGAGTTTGTGGGTCAGCCCCACCGGCAGACGCCGGAAGCTGATTTCCCGGTAACGGCTTTTTTCGCTGCGGGAGTTGAAAAAGTTATACTTGAGGCACTGCTCATAATCGTTGCGGGTGTCGAACTCCAGCACCACCACGTGCTCCAAATCGTGCATTCTTGCGGTGATTTCCTGGTCGCGCCGCACCCGGGTGATGCGCAGATCGTCTTCGGCGGCCAGGGCTTTCTCCAACTCCTCGCGCAATTTTTGCTTTTGAATTTCGTAGGTGAGGCCCAGGTAGTTTTTATCGAAATAGATCATCGAGGTGGGCTGCAACTGCCACTGGCGGATCAATTCCACAAACCGGCGCACATCGGCGCTGCTGCTAAAACTGAAGGCGTAGGGTTTGGAGGCGTACTCCAGCCGCTTCACCTTCAGCGTAACCCCGGCGACAATCCCGATCTGCCCCTCGCTGTCAAAAATACGGGGGAAGAGTTCATCGCCGGGAGAAAGCGTCATCCATTGGCCGGCCGGGGTGAGCAGGAGGATGGATTGCACCGAGTCCTGCACCGGCCCGTATTTATAGACGCCCAAACCCAAACCGCCGGTGACCACCCAACCGCAGATGGCGCCGCTGTTGGGGTTGGTGATTTCCTGCCGCAGCGCAAATCCTTTTTCCTTCAACTCTTTGCGCATATCGGCAAAGATAACCCCGGGAGCTACCGTTAGCTGCGCCTTTGCGGAGTCGAGATGATGAAAATCCAGGTAGGAGAGATCCAGGATGATCTCGTTGTTCATCGGGAGCACTCCGCCGAACGGCCAGCTTCCCGCGGCGCGAATGGTGTAGCGATGCTTCTCCCGGGCGCAGAACTCGACAAACTTTTGCAGATCGTCCAGGGTAGCCGGGCGCACCACAAAACGCGCTTTGATGTTCAGCAGCGTCTTCTTCAGCTTGTCGGGAACCGCCGCAGAGCCGGTATCCGAATGGAAAATTTCTTTCTGAACCGCACTCGGGTTGAAAATCACACTGGCGTCGCTCAGCAATTCCGATAGCTGCTGCTGAAGCGGATCGGCGCTTCCGGAAGAAAGCTCCGACAGTTGATCCTGGTATTTTTCGAACAGTAAATTCAGCGCGTTCTGCTGGTAGCGTACCCGTTTTTCCGCACTATCCTGAAAAAGCACCGCGAAGGCGCCCTTTATCTCATTGCGAACCATAGTTTGTCCCGAAATCATTTGATGAAAGATGTCAACCCCTATAGAAACTATAAACAACTCATTAATAATCAGTAATTATGAGTCTTAAAAAACAATGTCATTTCAACCCCGGCTGTCCGGGAGAGAAATCTGTGGGCTACCGGTACTTTATCTGCTCCACATAGTTTATTCTACCAACAGATTTCTCACCCATCCCTGGGATTCGCCTGTCTGCCGCAGGCAGGAAATGACAGTCTCTGTACACCCCTGTCATTTCGATCCCGGCTGTCCGGGAGAGAAATCTGTGGGCTACCGGTACTTTATCTGCTCCACATAGTTTATTCTACCAACAGATTTCTCACCCATCCCTGGGATTCGCCTGTCTGCCGCAGGCAGGAAATGACATCCTTCGTACTCTCAGAACAGCTTCTCGGGTTGGCAATGTATCACATCTCCCTGCTGTATAAAAAGAGGCGCTTTGGTTGAGAAAGAACTCAAAAAGAATCGGCATTTTGACGGCTAAGTTTTAATAAATCCTTAAGGAAAGAGGGTCTTGCCTATCTCACGAGCCCGTATCGCCGTCCGAGTGATGGAGCGCCGCCAGGCATTCCACCTGGTAGGTTTGGGGAAAACTGTCAAATGGAAATATTTCCTCCAACCGGTATCCGGCTTCTTTCAGGGCCGCCAAATCCCGGCTCATGGTGCGGGGATTGGGGCTCAGGTAGATGAGCGTTTTCACCGGGGCCTGGCTGAGCAGGCGGATGACCGGTTTTTCCAGCCCCTTTTTGGGAGGCGTGGCCAGGAGCAGATCAACTCCCTGGTCCGCCTGCAAAAGGTTCTTCAGCTCCCTCAGGAGGGGGCCGCTGCGGAAATCTGCGTTGTCGATTTCGTTGTCATAAGCATTTTGACGAGCAGCCTCCGCTTCCTCGGCTTCGGGAGTCACCCCGATGACTTTACCAAGCTGCTCCGCCAAAGGCAAGGCGTAGGCCCCGATTCCGGAGAATAGATGCAGCATGGTTTGCTGAGGCGACGGCTGCACCAATCGGCGTATCTTTTCCAATATTTTGATCAATTGCACGGAGTTGGTTTCCATGCGGGTGTGGGGATAAATGCGCAGTTTAATCTTCCCCACTTGCTGCGCGATGTATGGCTCTCCCCAGATCAGCAGGTTTTTCTTGCCCAGAATAGTCGCAGAGTCCCCGGGATGATAATTCAACTGCAAACTTTTTAAAGAGGAGAGGCGGGCCTGCAGGGAGTGCAGCAACGGCTGGGAATCGGGCACGCGTTGTTCCGTGGCTACCAGGATCACCATCAATTGGTTGGTGAAGATGCTTTTGCGAACCACCACATGCCGCAAAAGACCCTCCCCGGTGTGTTCGTCGTAAATAGGGATTTGGTAGTGGGCGGCCCATTCCTGAACGGTTTGCAGAACCAGGTTGGCGTCGCGGGTTTCTACCGGGCAATTTTCGATTGAGACCAGGCGATTGGTGCGGCTTTTGAACAGCCCGTAGATAACCTTGTCGCCCTGCTGCTGCAAGGGCGCCTGGGTTTTATTGCGGTAGTGGAAGGGATCGGGCATTCCCTGCACATCATGGACGGTCACATCGGCCAGTTCGGGATACGCCTGGAGATGGCCAAGCACCCGTTCCTTTTTAAAGACCAGTTGATCTTGATAAGAAAGATGCTGGATCTGGCAACCGCCGCATTGATTAAAATACCGGCAGGGCGCCTCGACCCGGGCCGGCGAAGGCTCCAGGATGTTCAGCAACCGAATCCGCTCCTTGCGCGGCCGGGAGGGATTGTATTCCAGTTCGACCAATTCGCCGGGCAGGGTTTTGGCTACTGTCAGTTTAACGCCCTCATGCTCTCCCTCGCCCAACCCGTGATCGTTGAGTCGCTGGATGCGTGCGGAAAATTTCCGGGGCGGCCGGGGCGCTTCCATCTCTTTGTTTTTCTGCTTCCGTTTTTGCTTCTTCGCTGCCATTGCCCTAATAAGCTGTCGTTTAACCGTTCACGATTAAAAAACCGAAAATATACAATTGTTTTGGGCGTTTACCTAAAGAGAAATTACTATAATAGGCGCCTGCCAGAGATTCCCCATGCTCCTTTTCAATGGCTGGGGGTATTTGCGGTTTGAAGCTTGTGCGCAAATACCCCCTTTTTTCACCTCCTTTCGGTTGAATGAATCCTAATTTCACCAAAGGAGGTTTTTTGTGAAAATTTTTTCCGCATGGGGAATCTCTGCTGGTGGGTGAGTTCCCGAAACGGCCAAAAGCCGCGCACCTACCGCAAGAGGGCCAAAGCGGTATATCTGGCCGCTTGTTTTGTTTGTTTTCTCCGTACTCTTAGGAAATGCTGTTTGTTTGGCGCAGCAGCGTGAATCGAATGATCCTTGCCCAAATTACTTTTTCAGCAGGCCCTGGTTAACTCGCCCGTTTTATAGAGGCGTGAATTAATCCGCGAATATAGATTGCTGCGGTAGCCGCATTCCGATTACCCGGAATGCGGCTACCTGAGAACCGGCAGTCTTCTCGAATTTATTCACGCGTCTATATTATCACGGCCAAACTGAAGTTTGACGCTCCTGCTCGTAATGTTAATGAGTAGCCGCAGGCGTCTGAATCCGGAAAAACAAACTTAACCGGTAGGAGTGTCAAGCTTCAGCTTGACAGCGATACGTAG
>JAJRYW010000267.1 GCA_024275555.1 Calditrichota bacterium
GTTCGACCAGGTGCGCCTCTCTATGGCGGTTTCCCGGTCCGCGACCCGCAAAGACATTCCCGCTATTGCCGGATTGACTGCGGTGGATGTGCAAGTGCGCCAATTGTTTCTTTCGCTGGGATATCCCCTGTACCGTATCGGCGGCGCTGCTTCGCTGGATGTGCAAGTCGGGGCAGGATTGGCGCGGGTGGGCCAACAGGCCATCAACGTGGATGCCGGGGCGCTGGGCAGCATTGTAATCCCCAAGCAGCACCAGACGAACCTGGTCAGCGCCATTGGGCTGTGCATCAGAAAGTCGCTGTGGAAAAGTATGAGTTTAACCTTCACGCCGGTCTGGCAGCAATACTACGACCGGGGTGTTTTACATCAACTGCTGTTGATGGGAGGAATCGGATTTGGAATTCGTTACTAAATCAAATAGAAAACAAAACCGGCCTGATTTAGCGCGCGTGGCATGGGTGTTAGTACTGCTGCTAACACCCATGCTCTTGCCGGGGCAATCAGTCGATTCGAAAGAGACTCCGGAGGCCGCGCCGCTGGTCGATTTCCGGCGCGGGGCCGCCTTTGAAATCGTTCCCTTTACCGGGGCAATGGGCGGCAGCGGCGAGTTCGGTTTACGGGCTTCGATGAACTATGGCGCCCTTAACCTGGAGTTCTCCGGCGCCCAGGTAATCGGCAAAGCAGCCAATCTTTATCCGCTGATGCTCAACCTGCTGATCAACCTGACTACCCACGGGCGCATTTTGCCCTACGGCCTGGTAGGCGGGGGCCTCTTCTTAACCACCCCCACCAACGCCATCGGCTCGGAAACGGTATCCACCCTGGGGGCCAATTTTGGCGGAGGGGCCCGTTTTTTTCTCAACCAACGTTTTGGAGTCCGCTTTGAAGCGCGCCAGTACCTGACCAATATCAGCCACAAACGAAACAGCCAGGAAGAGTTGCTCATCTTTCAGGAATACAGCATCGGAGTCATCTTTTTATTTCAATAATCCCTTGCGGGGTCTCCATCAGCAATCCCGGCCAGCCGGGTCAAAGTTCGCAAAACGCATAGAACTTGAGGAACAAGAGAAATGCACATAGAACGCAAGTTTATACAAATATTATTGATCACACTCTTCCTGGCCGCCGGATCGCTGTCGGCCCAAAAGCACACCGGCCTGCAAAATGCGCTGGCTTTTTCCGCCGGCTTGTACGCCGCGGAAGGACTGGGTTCCAATTTCTATTACGGGGTCAACTACACCCACTCGCTAAAGGGATGGCGCTATTTTGTGGAAGGCAGTTTTGGCTTCAGCAGCGTCTCGTCCAACCTGCTGAGCACCATTGCCGATTTCCAATTGTTCGAATCCGACAATCTCTACACCTACCAGTTTTTAGCCGGTTACGATTTTGATCCGCTGGGGGGGATGCCGCACCTGGTCGCCGGGGTAGCCGGGGTGAACCAGGGCGGGCAATCCAAATTTGCCTACGTAGTAGGGATCGGCAAACGCATCCCGCTGGCCCAATTTGGCGGGGCCAAACGGCTGGGCCTGCGCTATGATATTCACGATCAGATTTTCAAGCAAACCCTGAATGCGGATCATAGTTTTACCGCCCATAACCTGGTGCTTACCCTGGGGATGTATTACTACTTTTAGAGAGGGCTGGTCCTCCAATCGCCCACAGAATGAGTAATGAGTTAAAAACATTAATTAAGAAAAAACAGGTGATTTATGATAGATCGAAATCGATTGCAGCAGGCTGAGGATTGGAGCATCGGAAGCCGACAGCAACGATCCGGAGCAGCCGTTTTGTTTCTGCTCATTTTAATTGGGTTGCTTGCCGGGTGCGGCGGCGCCCCGCCGGACGACATCCTGGAGCGCTCCGGGCAGGCCGCCATTGTCTTCGTTAAGGAGAACAGCGTGGAAGGCAACCGCAGTAACGCCATGCGCAGCAACCGCGATGAGTATTACCCCGGCAGCGATCTCTACCTGCTCTCTCCCATCGCCCCGACCGGGGAATTGAGCAATCTGACCGAAAAATTTACCCGGGAAGGCCGGAATAATCCCCGCGACTACGGGGCTACAGCCGATCCGGAAATTTCCTACGACGCCAGGAAGGTGCTCTTCAGCATGAAGCTGAACCGCAGCGAGCCCTGGCGTCTCTACGAGTTGGGCCTGGAAAGCGGCGAGTTGCTGCAACTGACCGATCAATCCGTGGGCGACGACATGGACCCTATCTACCTGCCCAACGGCCAGATTATGTTCACCTCCACCCGCCCGGGTATTGTGGATGAATACGAACGCCGCGCCTCGCCGCTTTTGCATGTAGCCGATCGCGGGACGGACGGGCGGCTGATCAACATCCGCCGGATTTCCTTTAACCAAAGCCACGACGCCAACCCGATGGTGCATTCCAGCGGAAAGATTATTTACAGCCGCTGGGAACACCTGGGCAGTCCCAACAAATTTTCTCTTTTTGTGATCAACCCGGATGGCAGCCGCCCCTTTGTGATGTATGGAAATCATTCCCCGCGTGAAAGCGGCAGCCGGGTATTTCTGGAACCGCGAGAACTCTCCGACGGCGGGATCGTTTGCTCGGTCATGGAACGGAATTCACCCTTTGAGGGCGGCGCCATCGCCATTATTGACATCTCCAAGTCGGATGACAACCTGACCTTCATCACCCCGGAGACCTCGCCCTTCAACAACAACAATCGCCCTTCCCAGGCGCTTTTCAAGACCCCTGTCCCGATCATCGATCCCGGGTCGCCGGTGGGACGCCGTGAGAAGATACTCCTGGCCATGTCGCCTTACCCGGTCAACATGGCGCCGGAAGAGCGGGTCGATTACGGCATCTATGTGATGGATAAAGACGGCAAGAATCTGCGTCTGATCTACAACGATCCGGGCTACAACGAGATCGATCCCGTTCCGGTGCTGCCCCGCAGTGAACTCCCCGGCGGGGTTCCCCAGGTCATTCCCATGGATGTCCGCATCCGGGAGGGGCTGAACAACGGGCTGCAAACCGGCATATTTTTTGACGGCAATGTCTACCACCGCGCTCCCAACGACGGCCAGATGCGGCCCGATCCCCAGTATGTCAATCACGACGGCAGCCTGGGCCAGGCCAAGTTTTTGCGGATACTGGAGGCGATTCCCATGCCGATCTCCCGCGCCGACCGCGGCGGGCCCATCGGAAACACCAACCTGGAAAAACAGCGGGTAGTCGGTTACGGAGACATTCGCCCGGACGGCTCTTTCTCGGTGGAAACGCCCGCCAATCGCTCCCTGCACATGCAGGTCTTGGATGAAAACGGGATGATGCTGGTCGACCAGATTACCTGGGTGCAGGTAATGCCCGGCGAGCGCCGCCTGTGCACCGGCTGCCACGACTCCCACACCCGCGACAAGATCATCGATGATCTGCAAGTTGCCGCCGACGCCCGGGTGCTCAACAAGGCCAGCGGACAGTTTTATGATTCCGGGTTTAACAATGCTCAGAATGTGGAGCATCACCCGGCGGCCCGCCCGGATACGATGGATTTCTTCGACAAGCTCGACCCCGGCAGAACCAACACCGTGCAGGCCGTTTTCGAGGCCCGCTGTGTTGCCTGCCACAGCGCCGCTTCCCCGGCAGGAGGCCTGCGCCTGGAAGTGCTGTCCGGCGACCTGAGCAACGTCGACGAGCCCAGTTCGATATATGAAACGCTCACCGATGGAAACGGCTACCGCACTGCCGGGGGGCAGCAAATTGACTACGCGACCCGCCGGGGCGCCCGGCGCAGCCCGTTGATCTGGGTGATGCATAACCGCCAGTTGGATGATCCCGGCCAGGGCGATTTTCGGCCCATGAGTTATGATCACAGCCAACTCTGGCAGCAGGACAGCAACGGGCGGATCGACCCCTTCCTGCCCGCCAACGCCGGATTGCTGAGAATGATCGAATGGGTGGATGCGGGTATACAGTATTCGAATTCGGCCCGGCCGGCCCATTCGGAATAACTGGACCTGGATAGTATAAACGGAGTTCCGGAAATGAGAATGCAGATTGCCCTCGTCTTTATTTGCCTGATGCTTGCCGCACCCCTGCCGGGGCAGGAGGAGAGTTTAGTGGGCCGGAAAGCCCCGGATTTCAGCCTGCCCACCATGGAGGGCGGCGGCAAGATGGCCTTAAAAGATTACCGCGGCCGGGTGGTGGTGCTGGATTTCTGGGCCAGTTGGTGCACCCCTTCCCGGAAATCGCTGCCGCGCCTGAGCAGCCTGGAAGAACAGTTCCCGGAACTGAAAATCCTGACCGTCAGCCTGGACGATGAAAGAGACAGCGCCCGCATTTTCCTGCGCCAACTGGAGGTGGACCTGACCGTGCTGCACGATCCGGAAAAGCAACTGATGGAGTCTTACCAGTTAACCGCCATGCCCACCATGATGCTGATCGACCGGCGCGGCGTGGTGCGCTGGATACAGTCCGGCTACCGCACCGGGGAGGTCGACTCCCTGGTGCAGCAGATCCAGCGGCTGCATTAACGAAGCGCCAAGAACCGGGGGCCGGGATACGCTGATTTCCGGGAATGTATTCGAACTGATATTATTGAGACGTGAATTAGTTTCCGAAAAAATGAAATGTATTTGTGTAGTTGCCTTCAAGCAATAGTAATGCCCCCCCTTAATCCCTCCCGGCTGGCCGGGAGGGAAACCGGCCTCCCTCCCCGATTTCGGGGAGGGCTGGGGTGGGGAAATTTCATGGGAA
>JAJRYW010000268.1 GCA_024275555.1 Calditrichota bacterium
AAGATCATACACGGTTAAAGTTATCTCTTCTCCCCCGGGAAGGACAAACTCAATATTAGTTGCCGGGTTAAAAGGATTGGGAAAGTTCTGACGCAGTATAAATTGCCGGGCGGTCCCGGCAGCCGGATCGATCCCGGTGGGGTCCTGGCCGTCGTCGATGAACACATCATCCAAAAAGAAGTTGGTAATATCGCCTGCGGTGGTGGACCCGGTAAATTTAAGCCGATGCACCAGCGTGTCGGCATAAGCGCGGATATCGACCGCGATGCGGGTGTAGCCGCTGTAGTATTGCGTATCTGCCTCCGTGGCCTGGAAAAGCACATTGCCGTCAATTTCCGCCCGGAAGACGCCGGGAGTGCGGGCAGTGGGAATCCAGAACCAGAAAGAAAGCGTGTCTGCTCCAAAAGGGATGCGAATATCCTGCTCGACAATGCCGGTCTCATCGGCGGTGTCGATGCCCCCGAACCAGCACCACCAGTTGCCTTGATGCGGCCCCAGGTTGCCCCCGCTCCCGCACAGGTTGGGATTGCATATCGGGGTGCCGAAATTGGTGGAAGAGTCTTGCCAGGCCCCGCTGCCGGCCCCTAACTCAAAACCGCCGTCGTTAACCACATTGCCTAAAAGGGCCGGGTTAAAAATTCCAGCGAGTGTTTCCCGGTTCACCACGGCAGATTCCGGGCTGCAACGCCGCACTATTTTTTGATCGGCCCGGGGAAAGGATGGCGCCGCAAGCGTCAATAGGAGCGGAATGATGATCAATGCTGTTGAACCGGGGGGTGAGAGCCATTTCATAACAAATCCTTCGGGGTTACAGGTTGTACCGGTTAATAATACGGAATTATTTAGCCGGTTTCATCTGATTCTTAATTCTTCCCCGGAATACGGGCAAAGTCGGGGGCGGCTTTTGCGGCGAGGAGGAATTGCCCGGTTCCATGCCGATGATTGCCCGTTTCGCGTACCGCGGGAGAGATGACAATCATCTTGCCATCGATGTCTTTCCGGTGTACATTTTTGCCCGCCAAAATATTCTATAGCTGGTTGGCGTAATCATCTTAAATTGAAGTCAGAGAATTTGAACCCGGCGTCCCCGAAAAAGATTTACCTGGATTACAGCGCAACCACCCCGGTAGACCCGCTGGTGGTAGAGGCGATGCTGCCCTATTTCACGGAGCAATTCGGCAATCCTTCCAGCGTGCATCGCTATGGCCGGGAAGGCCGGGCGGTGGTGGAGGCTGCCCGGGCTACGCTGGCAGAGATGCTTCATGTTCGGGAGAGCGAAATCTTCTTTGTCAGCGGGGGGACGGAGGCCAACAACCTGGCTGTTTGTGGAGTCGCCCGCCAAAATCATCAGCGCGGGAAGCACTTGATTACCTCCCCGCTGGAACATCCCTCGGTGTACAACACCTTCCGGCGCCTGGAAAAAGAAGGGTATGAGGTTACCTGGCTTAAGGTAGATCGCTTCGGCCGGGTGCGGTCGGAAGACCTGGAAGCGGCGATTCGCCCGGATACTGTTCTGGTCAGCCTGATGTACGGCAATAATGAGGTGGGGAGCCTGAGTCCCCTGGACGAGATTGCCCGGATTACCCGGGAAGCCGGCGTCTGCCTGCATTGCGACGCCGTGCAGGCGTTTGGCAAACTGCCCATCGATCTATCCCGATTCCCCATCGACCTGCTCTCTTTTTCCGCCCACAAAATTTACGGCCCCAAGGGGATCGGCGGTTTATTCATCCGCAAAGGGGTTCCATTTCGGCCTTTGTTCAGCGGTGGAAACCAGGAACGGGGGCGGCGGCCCGGAACCGAAAACACCCCGGCCATTGCCGGTTTTGCCAAAGCCGCCCAACTGTGCCGGGAGCAAATGGAGGAAGAACATGAACGTATTGGGGAATTGCGGAATTTTTTGCAGCGCCTGATTACAGAACAGATCGATAATGTGCTGGTGAACGGCCATCCCACCGAGCGGCTATACCACCTCCTGAATGTTTCTTTCCTGGGCTGCGACAGTGAGATGCTCCTGCTTCACCTGGACATGGCCGGGGTAGCCGTGTCTTCCGGCTCGGCGTGCAGTTCCGGGGCCGTTGAGCCCTCCCGGGTTTTAAGGGAGATGGGCCTGGGCAATAAAGCGGCCCGGGCCGGCTTGAGATTCAGCCTGGGACGTTTTACCACAAAAGAGGAAATTGAACAGGCTTTTGAGATTTTGAAAGATGTGGTTGCCCGTGTGAGAGGGATGGGGTGATTGGGTGATTGGGTGATTGGGTGATTGAGTGATTGAGTGATTGAGTGATTGAGTGATTGAGTGATTGAGTGATTGAGTGATTGATTTGGGATTACCGAACATACTAAGAAAGGAGTTATCAATGAGAAACATGTTGGTGCTGCTGTTGACAGCCGGGCTGTTGTGGGCCTGTCAAAGCAATGATCCGAAAGCAGAGGCGCAGAAGTTTATCGACCAGTATACCCGGCAGATGGTAAAGCTGTACTATGCTTCTGCGGAAGCGGAATGGAAATCCAATACCTACATTGTCGAGGGAGATACGGCAACGGCTGCGGCCACCCGCCGGGCCAACGAGGCCTACGCAAAATTTACCGGCAGCAAAGAGAATATCGAGCAGGCTCAGAAATTCCTGAAGCAAAA
>JAJRYW010000002.1 GCA_024275555.1 Calditrichota bacterium
AGATTCAGGAACCTGCATTTCGCCCATCGAATCTTTTTCAATACGAAAGCCTTTTTTTACCATGATGAATCCTCCGATTTGAACGTGAAATCTCCACCGGACCTAAGTGCACGGCGGCTGTTAAACGCCGAAAATTAGGGCGTCACAGACAACAATAAAAGCAGATTGAAAAAATGTTCACCGGCCTTATTCGGAGATGATAATGCTGCTCTGATCCACCCCGGTGTTTCCGGTTGCGGCGTCATAAGCATATACGGTAACCCGGTAAAGTCCCGGCTGCTCCGCCGTGTAGCTGGCGCTGAACAGGCTGGTCCGGCTTACCGTTAGCGGCAATTCCACGGTTTTCTCTTTCCCGCGGATCAGGGCAACCACCTCAAATTTATCGGCGTCCCACAACCCGCCGGAAGAGGTCGGGCAGCCGCACATCATCACCACATTGGCGCTGATCTCCAAGTTATACCGGCCGTCCTTCATCTTAACCATTTGGTGGGCCCGGGGCGTCAGAACATCCACCACAAACCCGGGGATGTCAAAAATAATTCCGTCGCCGGCGATATCTTTTCCGGGGATCAGCCACACCTGCTTGCTGGCGACGGTCATCGACTGGCGTTGTCCCAGCGGGGCGCGCACTTCAATGGTCGCTAAAATCGGGTGATCGATATCCAGGATCGCCTCAAATTTCGCCGAGCCTTCTGCAAAACTTTCCCCGCGCCGGTGCGCTTCTTTCATAATCTTTTGAGTATTACCGGTGCTCCCAACGGTGGGCCCGCTGGCTAGAATTTCCCCGGTGTCGCTGTTTTTGATAGTCACCAACGCCCCGCTCATCGATGAGCCGATGAATTTGGCGTCGTGCGCCTTGGCGCGCACCACAATTTTGGTGGTGGCTGCCTGGATCAGCAGCGAACTGAACAGCAGCAAAATGATAATCTGCAAAAAACGTTTCATAAGATGCTCCTTTTAAAATAGATGTATCATCGGGATTACAAGGATACGATGTGCTAAACAGCGACATAGTTACCGGATAAAAAAAATCAGCGGCACTGGGCGGTAGAGAGGCCATGCAGGGCGCCCTCTCTACTGTTCCAAAAATTCCAGCGCCCGCTGTTCCGACCAGTAAACTCCATCATTTCCCACGGTTATAAATCCAACGTGGCCGCCGCTGTCGGGGATTTCCAGGTAGAGATGAGGATTTTCTTTTGCCTCCGAAACCGGAAAGCACTCCGGAGTTAAGAAGGGATCGTTGGCGGCGCTGACAATCAAGGTAGGGATGGTAATCGCCGGAAGATAGTACAAACTGCTGCTACGCCGGTAATAATCGTTCGCATCTTTAAACTCGTGGATGGGCGCGGTGTAGCGTTCGTCAAATTCCGGAAAGGTTTTGATTTTTTTGTAGCCGGCGTCATCAAGCTGACCGGGAAGGATGGACATCTTCTCCCGGATTTTTTCATGGAGCAATCGCAAAAAACGTTTGAGGTAGACCCGGGAAAAACCACGGGATATTTTGTCTGCCGAGGAAGCCAGGTGGCAGGGCGCAGAAAACACCACGGCGCGGTAAATTTCGTCAGGCGCCTGGCTTCCCTGCTCTCCCAGGTACTTCAGGATGATGTTCCCGCCCATGCTAAAGCCAATCAGGGCAATCCGCTGGTAAACATCTTTTTGGAGCACATGCTGAATTACCGTGTCCAGGTCATCCGTTGCGCCGCTGTGGTAAGAGCGCAATTTCCGGTTGGTTTCCCCACTGCAGCCCCGGAAATTCCAGGCCAGGGCGTCCCAGCCCTGGCGGTTTAGCTGCCTTACCATGCCCCGCACATAGGCGCGATCGCTGCTCCCCTCCAACCCGTGAGCGACAACACCCAGGCGGTCGCTCCCCACCGGAGACCAATCGATATCCAGAAAATCATCGTCAGGGGTGGCAATCTGCTCCCGCTGGTAGATGACTCCATCTACCTTGCGAAACAAGGTGGGTATGATGGTTTGCAGGTGGCCATTGGACAGCAAAAATGGGGCGCGATAAGAAGACCTGGGTACAATCGGCATCGAATTGCGGCTCGGTTTTCAAATTATACGCAGAGGGTTAGAAAAGCTGAAGTTTATTTGACACAGAATACCGCTGATTGGGCAGAGTTCCGCTGAGAAGATTATTATTTGTACGGTAGTATGAATCATTCTAATCTTTTTCCCCGGTTTTCTCACTTTTCCCTCACCATCAGGATAAACGGAGGAATTCCCCGGAGCGCCTCCTTGGGGTTTTTACAACAATTTCAGCGTTTCTCAGCGTCAGATTTACCACTCTTGATTCGCAACAGAAAAAAAAAGGCCTCCCCTCGTGGAGAGAGGAAGCCCGTACATGCTCAAATCGGATTTAGAGGTCAAAACGTTTGTAGTTTTTGGCGATATACTCCTCCCACTCTCCCGGCACTTCATCCTCGGGGAAGATCGCTTCCACGGGGCATTCCGGTTCGCAGGCGCCGCAATCGATACACTCTTCCGGATGGATATAGAGCATTTCTTTCATCTCGCGCATTTTTTCTTTGTCTTCATCGCTGAGCGTCAACCCTTCTGCCGGATAGATACAATCGACCGGGCACACCTCGACACACGCCGTATCACACACACCGACACACGGTTCAGTAATAATGTAGGTCATAGCATTCTCCTTAGCTTTAGTGTGGTTGCAAATTTATATCAACTTTTTCCGGAATCAAACCCGAAGTAACATTCTTGCCGGGTCTTCCAGGTATTCCTTCACCCGAACCAGGAAGCTGACCGATTCCCGGCCGTCGATGATGCGATGGTCGTAGGAAAGCGCCACGTACATCATCGGGCGGATGGCAATTTCCCCATTGATCACCACCGGCCGGTCTTCAATTTTATGCATCCCCAGGATGGCCGATTGAGGCGCATTGATGATCGGGGTGGACATCAGCGAACCGAAAACGCCGCCGTTGCTGATGGTGAAGGTGCCGCCGGTCATTTCTTCGATGGTCAGTTGGTTGTTGCGGGCGCGTTCGGCCAGCCGCGCCACTTCTTTCTCGATCTCCGCCAGCGAGAGCTTCTCGGCATTGCGGATCACCGGCACCACCAGCCCGCGCGGGGAGGATACCGCGATAGAAATATCGCAATAATCATGATAGATAATGTGGTCTTCGTCGATCATGGCATTCACCGCCGGCCATTCCTGCAGGGCCAGGACCACCGCCCGGGTGAAGAAGGACATAAATCCCAGTCCCACCTGGTGTTTTTCCTTGAAAATTTCTTTATACTGTGCTCTCAGTTTCTTGATGGAGCTCATATCAATTTCATTGAAGGTGGTTAGCATGGCGGTCTGGTTTTTAGCAGCCACCAGGCGCCGGGCAATGGTCTTGCGTAAAGTCGACATGCGTTCCCGGCGCTCGGTGCGGTTTCCTGCAACGGGCGGTTCAACCGCTGCGGCGGGTTCTTTCTGCGGCCGGGGAGGCGGCGATGCCGGCGTCTGTGCCGGTTGCGGGGCGGTTTTTTGCTGCGCTGCGGCCTGCAATGCGTCTTCTTTGGTGATGCGGCCGCCGGCGCCGCTTCCCTTGACCTGCTCCGGCGACAGGCCCGCTTCGGCCAGAATTCTTGCCGCTACCGGGGTCGCTTTAGCGCGGTGATCGCCGTCCTGCGCAGGGGCGGCCTGCGGTGCGGACGGGGCCGAATCAGCCGCCGGCTCAGCCCGGGCCGCCGATGCGCCGCCGGAAAGAACCTCGGCAATTTTCGCTCCCACAGAAACGGTCTCGCCTTCAGGAGTTAGGATTTTCAAAATTCCGCTGGTCTCGGCGGGGAGTTCAAAAGAGGCTTTTTCAGACTCGATCTCGCAGAGCAGGTCGCCCTCGGCCACCGTTTCGCCGTCCGATTTCAGCCATTGGGCGATGGTCACTTCGTTGATCGATTCGCCGACTTCCGGAACGACGACCGGAACAGGCGTCCCGTTGCTTGCTGCGGCAACCGGTTCTGTGGCGGATTCCGAAAGCGTCGCCTCCGTTTGCGGCGAAGCTGCCTCCGGAGGTTCCTGTGCGGCGTCGGCCTGCCGGTCCGTCTCAATTACGGCCACGGTCTCCCCTACCCCGATAGTTTCTCCCTCGGCCGCCAGGCGCTTCAGGATACCGCCCTGTTCGGCCGGGATTTCAAAGGAGGCTTTTTCCGATTCGATTTCGCAGATCAGTTCATCCGGTTTTACATAATCCCCGTCATTTTTCAGCCACTGGGCAAGGGTCACCTCGGTGATCGATTCGCCAACCTCGGGAATTTTAATTTCGTATTTCATTCCGTCTCCTCAAAACCTCTTTACGGATTTATTCAGCCAATCATAGTTTTGGCTGATAATGCCAATCATAAATTGAACTTAATTTGACGCAGAATACCGCTGATTGAGCAGATTTCCGCTGAAATCATTTTTATTTGTCCTGAATTTTTGATGAATCTAATCTTTTCCCCCGGTTTTCTCGCTTTTTTCTCACAATCGGGATGAACGAAAGATTTAAAGAGAATTTAATTTTAGGATATTTCCTTCATTCTCACTTTCAGGGTGCCTTTTTCCGCTTTTCCAAAGGCCAGATCGACGATGTACTGTTGTTCCCGGACGTGGTGCTTGTGCAGGCCGGTGGCCGGAGAAGCGCTCTCGGCCCGGGCGATCAGGTTGGTGCGGGCCAATTTAAACTTGCGGCGCAGGTAGGCCCACGCTCCCATATTTTCCGGCTCCTCCTGAACCCAATAGTAGCGCTCCACCGCCGTATATTTATCGATAATCTGTCTCAATTGCTCGATGGGCAGCGGATGAAGCTGCTCCATGCGCACAATGGCTACATCTTTGCGCTGCTCCTGCTGCTGACGCTCATAGAGATCGTAAAACACTTTGCCGGAGCAGAAGATCAGGCGCTTAACTTTGGCGGGATCGACGTAATTATCGTCAATCACCTCCCGGAAGCGGGTTCCTTCGGTAAACTCCTCGATTTTGCTCACACAAAGAGGATGTCGCAACAGGCTTTTGGGGGTAAAGACGATCAGGGGAATCCGGAAAGGATAAGCAATCTGCCGCCGCAGGGCGTGATAAAAATTTGCCGGGGTGGTGCAGTTTACCACCAGCATATTGTTCTGGGCGCACAATTCCAGGTATCGCTCGATGCGGGCGGAGGAGTGCTCCGGCCCCTGTCCCTCGTAGCCGTGGGGAAGCAGCATCACCAGGCCGCTGTAGCGCTGCCATTTCGCCTCGGCGCTGCTGATAAACTGATCGATGATAATCTGGGCGCCGTTGGCGAAATCACCGAATTGGGCTTCCCACAGGGTGAGCCCCTGGGGATTTGCCAGCGAATAGCCGTATTCAAACCCCAGCACCCCGTATTCCGAGAGGAGGGAATTGTAAATCTGGAATTTGCCTTGATTTTCCCCGATTTGATTCAGCGGTACATAATGTGCTTCGGTTTCCTCCACCATCAGCACAGCGTGGCGATGCGAAAAAGTGCCCCGTTCACAATCCTGCCCGGACATGCGCACCGGGACGCCTTCGGCCAGGAGCGTGGCGTATCCCAGCGCTTCCCCCATGGCCCAATCGAAATTCTCTTTGGAGTGTAATCGATTGAGGCGCTCATCGTAAAGTTTGCGTATCTTACGGAATACTTTAATGTCCTCCGGAATGGAGAAAATCTTTTCCCCGATTTCCATCAGGCGTTTTTCATCCACCCCGGTTTCCGGCGAATAGACAAAATCTTCGTTGGTCGGTTTACGAAATCCTTGCCAATCCTGCTTGAGGGTGGACATGGCCGAGGCGTATTTGTGCTCCCGGGCCTCGTTTAAGCGGAATTGCAGCATTCGCTGAAACTCGTTCTCCATCTCCCGGGCCAGTCCCTTGGCAATGCTGCCGCTTTTGAGCAACTGCTCGTAGTAAATCTGCCGCGGGTCGGGATGGGCGGCGATGACCTTGTACAGCTTCGGCTGGGTAAAACGGGGTTCGTCGGCCTCGTTGTGCCCGTAGCGGCGGTAACCCAGAACATCGATGAATACGTCGGTATGAAATTGCTGGCGGTACTCCATGGCCATGACAATGGCAAAGACCACCGCCTCGACATCATCCCCGTTGACGTGGAACACCGGGGAATGGGTCACTTTGGCCACATCGGTGCAGTAGGTGCTGGAACGGGCGTCCAGGTAGTTGGTGGTAAAGCCGATTTGATTGTTGATTACCAGGTGGATAGTGCCGCCGGTATGGTAGCCGCGCAGCAGCGACATCTGGATCACTTCGTAGACAATCCCCTGCCCGGCAATGGCGGCGTCGCCGTGGATCAGGATGGGCACAATCTTATCGACGTCCCCGTGGTAGCGCCGGTCCAATTTGGCCCGCACCACCCCTTCGACAACCGGATCAACCGCTTCCAGGTGGGAGGGATTGGCAACTAAGTTCAGGTGCACTTGTTTGCCGGATTGGGTGTTTACATTGCTGGAATAGCCCATGTGATATTTCACGTCGCCTTCAAAAACGGCGTCTTCGTACTCGGCGCCCTCAAATTCGGCAAAGATATCC
>JAJRYW010000269.1 GCA_024275555.1 Calditrichota bacterium
AAGCGCAAGCAAAGGACGGGGCGAGGGGAATTATACGCCATTGGAAACAACACCTGAGTAGTTACCTTTATTTTTTTTGATCCTTCACCATTCCCGGTTGTCCGGATTTTGATCACACTTCCCCGGCTTAGCATGATAAACCCGACAGTCCCCGGAACGGCCGGTTAATTTCCCGTCATTTGCCGCCCCGGTAACATCGACAGTATAAATTTAGTCTTTAATTTCAACAGCAATGCCGAGGTGGAAGAGAAGTACACTTTGGAATGGAAAGGTATTGCCAGGGTTAAAGTGGAGTCTCGGTCCGACACTGAGAAAATTACGCGAACCGTCATTTTCCAGGAACTCCCATCGAAAAGTTAACCCGAACTGGAAAGCAAACGTTGTCTCCGGCAAACGGAATTCGGTATTCCCTTCATAGCCGCGCACATTGCGATCAGAAAAAGTCGAAAGCCCCGCTGCGGCGCCTCCAAGCACCTGCCAGCGCTCTTCATCAAGAAGCAGTCTTTGGAACAAAAGACCGTAGAAGAAATTACGGTAACGCCGGGTATCTAATGAGGAATTGGGATGTACACGGCGGGAGTACGCAGACGGCTCTGCCCTGAGGCTTAAAACGACCAAACGTAATCCCAGACGCCAGTCATCCCCCGGCAATCCAAAAGGGTGGTGCGCTAACCAATCCAGGGTAAATAAAGGCCTCTCGTAAAGATGATATTCCAACGTAGCAGAAGACCCTGGCCCAGGAATCCCCGGGTTTTGCAGAACAACAAAGGCCCCGCTGGAAATCGCCAGTGAAGACCGGGTGTACTCCCGGGCAATTAGACCGGAACCGATGAAAAAGAGAAAACCGAAAATCAGTAAACCCAAACAACCACGGGAATTGTTCAAAATACTCCTCCTTAGAATAGGAATGATACCCCAACAAGAAATTTTTTGCGGGCGATATAAACCTGCGGGGTATAGGCAATTTTATTTACTTTTCTAATGTTCAGGATTTTGTCCAATTCGTACCCGATATATGCCGAGACAAAGGGCGTCGCCAGGCTATACGTCGCCAGGAACAGATTGAATGGTTTAAGTGCGTTGTTCCGGCTAAGCGGATATGTTAAAAAGAAGGGAACAGCGTTGGCGATCAATGACACGGAAAGCACCTGCCATTTCTGCTCTGCCCGCCAGGTTGCGCCGACGGAACTGCCCAGGTTAAAGGTTGTCAACATCACCCGGACACCAGCCACAAAAGGGTCGCCCCCATTTCCGCGTAGCCGGCCCCGCTTTTCATTATACATCCGGCCCATCATCACTCCCGCCGGGATTGCGGCAATGGTTCCCAAAACAGAGTAAGCCAGGTATTCGCGGTAGGGAGGTCTTTCAGATTCCGATTGGGCCGGCACGCGCCCCCCAAGGTTCCCGAAGCAACTCAGACCAAAAACAATGATCTAAATTCCACGAGACGCCATTTTGCTTCCCGAGCTAATTTTACATGGGTAGTATTGCCATGAGGCGTAATCGTGACTGCCCTTTATAGGTGAGATTATACATCAAGAGGTGTGCCAGAGAACTTATGGTGGAGGGATCAGGA
>JAJRYW010000270.1 GCA_024275555.1 Calditrichota bacterium
AAATAAAGGTGGGCGCAATGCCTTGCGGCAACTGGGTGGTGGCTATAACAATCTGGAATTTATCTTCCCAGCGGTGCAACGCTTCGATAGCCCCGGGATAGGCGGGCGCTTCCTCCAGGATTTCCCGGGCAAAGCGGCGATCCATAAAATCGTAGATCGCCTCGCCAATCGGAAAAAACTGCTCCAGCTTACGGGAGGTCACCGGGCGCACCTGGTGATCCGGGTATTCACGACGGTATACGCGCACTAACGAGCTGACAAAATCTCTCAGCACGCCATCCACATCGATGATTACCCGGGGAAGATGAAGTCGCTGCATCGTTATTCCTTATTCAACCAATTACAAGTTGAACTTAATTTGACGCAGAATGGCGCTGATACCGGCAGATTTCCGCTGAAGGGAATGTTCGCAGATTTGACCGGATCGGCCGGTTTTTGCTTTCAAACAATTTTCAGCGTTTTTCTGCCCATTCAGCGTTTCTCAGCGTCAATTTATCAACCCGCAATTGGCATTATTCACAAAAAAGGGGGAAACCGTATCCCCCCTTTTTGCTTGCTGTTCTCTTTTGTTCTCTTGTTTAGCCGTCCATAACGTTTTCGGCGTTATCTACGGCAATGACGTCCCCGTTAATCCACTGGGCTTCCGGCCGGGATAGAAGGGCGATCACGTCAGCAATGTCTTCCGGGGTGGTCAGCCGGTTGCCGGGGTTGCGATGCAGCGCGGTTTCGATCATGCGCTCGTGCCCGGGTATTTTGCGCAACGCCGGGGTGTCGGTTACGCCCGCTTTAATCGCATTGGCGGTCGCCCCTACTTCGCCCAACTCCAGGGCCAATTGCCGGATATGCGCTTCCAGGGCGGCTTTTGCGGCGGATACGGCCCCATAGTGCGGAACCGCGGTGTTGCTGCCGTGGCTGGTCATGGCAAAAATACGTGTACCGTACCCGATGAGCTGATGCCAGAACAGTTCCTGCACCCAATAAACCAGGGAATGGGCCATCACATCCAGGGTCATCTGAATATTCCCTTTATTTAAGGCGCTGGGCGCCTCCGGATGGATAAAGGGCTTTAACGTTCCAAAGGCCAAACTGTGCAACAGCACTTTTACATAGACGCCTTGAGGTATTTTTGCCCGTATCTCTTCCACAATTTCTTTGCGTTTGAGCTCGTCCGAGGCGTTGGCGTTATAAAAAACGACCTCGACTCCCTGCTCTTTTATTTTTGAGACAACATCCTCCACTATTGGCATCGTAGCGCGACGATCTAAATGAACACCAAAAATATGATATCCTTCCCGGGCCAGGCGGATGGCCGTCGCTGCTCCAAAACCGCTACTACTCCCTAAAATCAAAGCATATTTTGCCTCGGGTTCTTGCTTAGTTTGACTCATCAGGTTCTCCTGTGTTAATAATCCAGCATTTGCCATTCGATCCGAACCGGTTTCAGCAAAACAATCATGGGGTTGATCTGAGCCGGTGGACCTGAAAAAAGCGCCGACAGCCGCATACACTTCGACACGCCCCGGCTATTGTCTATCTCTTTTCGGAGGATTCTCTCTCTACAACCAACTCATACTGGCCTGCTTTCCACTGCGAACAATAATATTCAACCACCTAACTCTAAAGATGTAAGGTAGCTTAAGGACCGTTAATTTAAAAAGTTTTCCTGAGAATTCAAACCATCATAAAAATGACCGTTTGAATGGCACACTTTCCATTCCTGTCTTGCATTCTCCTTCCGGAAAAATTATACTCTGATGTTCGCAATTTACCGGGGCAGTTCCGGAGAAAACCGGAAATGAGATGATGAGGTTTTCCGTAACGCTCATTGTTGCTCAAGAAAAATCACCCGGGGCGGCGGCGCGGGAAAAATCAGTGATCGTTCGGCCGTTTGCCCAGGAAACCAAATGCAAAAGAGGGCGATATGCAAAAGTTAGAATCCTATTTTGAGCCGTTCCGCAAAAACATCATTGGTTATCACTTTGAGCATCATTTCCCGGGCGGCAAACGCCCGATCATCTACGCGGACTGGGCGGCCAGCGGCCGCCTCTATCGCCCGGTTGAGGAGTTCATCATCAATACGCTGGGGCCCTACGTGGCAAACACCCACACCGAGACCACCTTAACCGGCACGGTGATGACCGACGTCTATCACCAGGCCCATCACATCATCAAACGGCATGTCAACGCCTCGACGGACGACGCCCTGCTCTTCGTCGGGTTCGGGATGACCGCGGCTATCAATAAATTCCAACGGATTTTAGGGTTGAAAGTCCCGGAACGTTTCCGCGACCAGGTCAATCCAACCGGCAATAAGCGTCCCCTGGTAATTGTCACCCACATGGAGCACCACTCCAATCAAACCACCTGGGAAGAATGCCTTTGCGATGTGCAGATCATCCGCCCCAACTCCGAAGGCCTGCCGGATTTAGATCACCTGCAACAGATTTTAGAAGAAAACCGCCAACGCGAACTGATCATCGGTTCTTTCTCCGCCGGCTCGAACGTCACCGGGATTCTCACACCTTATCATGAGATGGCGGAGATTGTTCATGCCTTCGGCGGGTATTGTTTTGTGGATTTTTCCGCTTCGGCTCCCTATGTGGAGATCGACATGCATCCCGAAAACCCGGCCCAAAAGCTGGACGCTGTCTTTTTCTCGCCCCACAAATTTTTAGGCGGCCCGGGCTCCTCGGGAGTAATTCTGTTCGATAAATCCCTCTATCATAATAAAATTCCCGACCATCCCGGGGGCGGCACGGTGCTGTGGACCAATCCCTGGGGCGGGCATCGTTATTTCCCGGATATCGAAGTGCGCGAGGACGGCGGCACCCCCGGGTTTCTGCAGGCCATCAAAGCCTCGCTGGCCATTCTGCTCAAAGAGGAAATGGGTGTTGCCAATCTTCTGGAGCGGGAACATCAACTGACCGGGCGGCTGATGGACGGCCTGGAAAAAATCCCCGGGATGCACATCCTGGAGCCGGCGCATCGCCGTCGGTTAGGATTTGTTTCTTTTTATTTTCCGGGGATGCATCATAATCTGATTGTTAAGCTGCTGAATGATTTTTTTGGGGTGCAGACCCGCGGCGGCTGTTCCTGCGCAGGCACCTACGGCCACCTGCTGCTGGGAGTGGATGAACAACGTTCCCGGGAAATCACCGATAAAATTGACCATGGCGATCTGAGCGACAAACCCGGCTGGGTGCGCGCCTCCATCCATCCCACCATGACCGATGCGGAAATCGATTTCATTATCGAGGCGGTAAAAGAAGTGGCGGCCCGCTACCGGGAATGGGGGCGGAATTACCGCTTTAATAATCACACCGGCGAATTTGAGATGATCCGAGGGAAGGCCTTCCGGATTGGCCTGGAGGAGCAGTTCCGCGGTATTCCAATCGAACACGTTTGACAAGTCCCGCGACCATCACATTATTGCCGCCAATCACAAGTTGAACTTATTTTGACGCAGAATGCCGCTGATAAAGACAGATTTCCGCTGAAAAGATTTTTATATATCCCGGATTTTTGCTGCTTCTGATCTCTTCTCCGGATTTTCTCGCTTTTTTTATAAACGGGATAAATGGAGGATTTAAGCAGAGAGGTCTATTCGTTATTTAGTGTTTGGCCGAAAACTCGAGAGAGCGCACCATGAATTGTGCAAGCGGCTATGTTAGCCCTGAAAGGGCGTCAATATTATAGCCCAGGGCAACGCCCTGGGAAAATTGATAAATCACCATTAACCCTGAAAGGGT
>JAJRYW010000271.1 GCA_024275555.1 Calditrichota bacterium
ATCGACAATCGCCGCTCGCAAATATTTTTGATTTCCGGTCTGCGATTTTCGATCTGCGAAGTGAATTTCTGGCGCCCGTTTGCCGTTCGTCAATCGTCAATCGCCGCTCGCAAATATTTTTGATTTCCGGTCTGCGATTTTCGATCTGCGAAGTAAATTTCTGGCGCCCGTTCGCCAATCATAAATCGTCAATCACCGCTCGCAAATATTTTTGATTTCCGGTCTGCGCTATTCTTCTCGGTCCAGGCTCTTGCCAGGAACGAGAAAACGAGCATGTATTTGAGGCAGAGCCTCGGGCAGACCTGCCAGCGCGGAGCACTGGCAGGATGAGAGAATTCCGATCTGCGATTTCCGAAGTGGACTCCTGACTGTCGCTCGCAAATATTTTGATTTCCGGTCTGCGATTTCCGATCTGCGAAGTGAATTTCTGGCGCCCGTTCGCCAATCATAAATCGTCAATCGCCGCTCGCAAATATTTTTGATTTCCGGTCTGCGATTTCCGATCTGCGAAGTAAATTTCTGACTCCCGTTCGCCAATCATAAATCGTCAATCGCCGCTCGTAAATCTCTTAGATTTTCGATCTGCGATTTCCGAAGTAGTTTTATCGCAGGCGCAAGTCGCGGTGCTTTTTTCTCATCACACCGGCGACCGAATCGAAAATGTGCTTCCTTTTCCCGGGCAGCTGTTGACGGTTATTTCTCCATTGTGACGCGAGGTAATAAGTGGAGCTTTTGGAAAACGAACATTCCGGGCAGGAGCCTGGAATGAGAAAAACGGCAGGCAAAAGCATTTATTTGAGGCAGAGCCTCGGTCAGAATTGCCGGAGCTCCGGCAGAAGGAGACGATATTTTCAGAAAAGGGAGATTTGATACCCAACCCGAAATGCAAAATGGTCAAAGCGGATGCGCTCTACCACCACGCCTCCCGGCAACGCCTCTGCTAAGGATTGATTTACCAGGTGATACACAACTTCCAGGAAGCTGCCGCGGCGGGTCACTCCAAAACCAATATTCATCCCCAGCGCCGTTTTGAAATCGACCTGATCCTCCGCCGGGATGGAACCGGACAACTGGGGGGCGTCCTGAAAAAAACGCTCCTTAAAGGTAATCCGGTAACTTCCCCGGTAGAGCGCAACTCCCAAACGTGCATAGGCGCGGTATCCCCCCAGCCGGTTGACCCAGCGCCCGACCAGGCCATAGCGCCGGGTGGAGACGGCCTCTTCCCACAAGTCATCGCCGCTAAAATAATCGCTCAGCGTAAAATCCATTGCGCGGATAGACATACTGACTTCCACGCCTGCCTGGTAGTGCTGAGGTCCGTACCACAAGGCCAGGCCTACCGGCGTGTAGCCGTTATGCTTGCGCACCAGGCTGCGCTGATAGTCCACCCAGAAAGCGGGCCGGGCGTATCCGTAGCCGGTGAACACCGCCAGTTGAATCTCCGGATGTCCTGCGACAAAGCGGCCCAGAATCGGCTCGGGAATAGCGGCCGGCTCTTCGAAGGCCGGCGCCGCCGGGGATCGGGAGGGCGCGCTATCCAATGCTTCCAGCAGGGCAAGGAGGCTGTCCTGTTCCGGGAAGGGCGGCTGCACAGCGGGGAACTCTCCGGATATCCTGGCTGAATCGGACTCCGCCGGAGCGGCGACGACCGAGTCGCCCCGGAGGAGTCCCGGCGTTTCAAATACGGCCCAATCGCCAATCCAAAAAACGACCTCCAGTGTATCCGGAACGATCAGACGGCAAAATCGCCGGGTAATTGTATCGATCTTTGCCGCGGCGAGCAATACTTCCCCGCCGCTGACCGGCCGGATAATTTTAATTGCGATACTGTCGCTTAACAAACGATCCGGCGGACGGGGGATCACCAATTTGGCGCCCTTTACTCCCAGCACCCGGAAACGGTGTTGCAACTCCGGCGCCTGGGCCTGCAATACAATCGTCGAGCATAGCAGGGCGATGATGATGTAATGTATCCGCTTCATCGGTTGATCACCACATCTTCTAAAAAGATAAAGCCGCTAATCCGGATCGAACTGGTAAATTGGTACTGACCGCCAAATTTTACCTGCACCAACTGATTGGTTCCGTTATCTCCCACCCAGGCGTAGCCGTTTTGCGAATCCATGGTAAAAGTATTCGGCGCGCGGAAATCATAGTCGCCGGAGAGCAGGTGCAGATCGAACGGATCAGACTCCGGGAAGGCAATCCAGCGCCCGTCGACGCTCAGGGCAATCACCACATCGCCCAGGTTAGCGACCGAGGCGGCCCCTACAAACCGCGGCTGCAAAGGAGGGATATCCACCGGCGGATTGCTGCGCAGATAGGCGTCGCCGTCCCAGATCATCCGTTCAATCTGGGTGTCGTTCTTGTCGGCCAGGTAGAGCGGTGCGCCGGGTAAATCCCGCACAAAGGGCGACAACGTGGTATTAAAATATCCCGCAGTTCCGGAGTCGGGAAAAATCTGGCAATTGCTGTACGTGATGGTGTCCGGCCAGGAAGAAACCGGATCGGTCGCATTCAGGCGGATCAGGCGGTCGTTGGCCGGTTCGGCAATCCAGACATCCCCGCTGGCTTGATTGATCGCAATAGCCTGGGGTTGGCTGAATCCGTAAATTTTTTTGATCACCACATCCTGAAATCCGTCGATGACGGTGAGTGTATTTTCCCCGACGCTCAGCGCCCAGATGGTGCGCCCGATTTGGTAAACATCCAGGTCGATCACATTGGGAATATTGCTGTAGGAGGCAATGGTCTGTCCTTCTGCGTCGATTTTGAATACGCTTCCGGCGTCGTAGTCGGCCACGTAACAGCCGTAGCTTTCCAAAATATTGGAGGCGACGGCGACCGGCTTCCGGAAGCTCTCCGCCGCCGTTATAATCGGCAGACCATTGGCGGTATACTTGGCGGCGGTGCGGCTCCCGCTGTCCACCACCCAGATACTTTCAAACTCGGAGTACACCAGCACTTGTGCGGTATCCCGGCTGAAAAACCCGAGCGGGTCGCGCACCTCGGCAATAACCTGGTAATAGCGGGCCGGGTAGGCCTGGTTGGGATCGGGATTCACCGGGGCGGTCCAGCTCGCCTGGGGTTGACTGGCCTCGTCGTGCATAATGGTTCCGGAGTCCGGCTCTACCTGAAAGTGATAAGTGATGCGTTGATTTTCCGGGTCGTCGGCTACAACGCTTAATTGCAGGGTATTGCCGGGTAAGAGATGGGTGCGGCTTACCGTAAAACTGCTGATTACCGGGGCGCTGTTGCCGATCGAAATCACAACCGATCCGGTGGTTTGCGCTTCCTGGTTGTCTATCGCCGTGGCGCGTATCTCTACCTGCATGGTATCCAGGGGGGCGGTAAACCGGATGACCGAATTGCTGTCGGCGCTGATGGTCCCATTATCGGCTTCCCAGCGAATTACAGGCGGCTCGCTTTGATCCGGATCGGCAGCCACGGCGATAATGGTTTGGGTCTCTCCCAGGGCCATGGTGGTTTTCTCGGGTTGGAGCCGTATGGTGGGAGGCTGATTTTCCTCCGCAGTCCCAAACAGGTTTTTGATGCTGTCACATCCGGGCAGGAGCAGAATCACGGCCAACAGGCCCATCATCACAATAGTTATTGGTTTCATGTTCATATTAGTACACATCACGTTTTATTAGCCCCTTTCGGGGTCTCAATCGACTCCCGGCCGGCCGGAATTGTCGATTTACTCTGTCGAAAACACCCCGGCCGGCCGGGGACCGAAGTGTGCGAAAGCACTTAGAATTCTTCCCGGTATTGTTCGATCATCAACTCCAGGGATTTGGCTAAAGCAGGCGGAAACGCCCAGTAGGTTTGTCCGTTTACCTGCCAGCTTGCCGGCTCCTCCGGGTTTACCGGGGAATCCGGGCTTAATTGCTGCAAAGACTGCCAGGCGGCCGGGTAGTCCTGCAGATAGAAGAGCGCCTGCGCTTTGGTCAACTGGAGGTCTTGCCAGTTCAACGAGGCGCGGTAGGGGAATTGATAGCGCGGATTGCTGCTCAGCAGCGAATCCACAGCGGCAATTGCCAGCGAGTATTGGGCGGTAGCGCTGTAGAGCATAGCCAGGCCGCACCAGGCGACCGGTTTCCAGGCGGCGGCCGGCCGGGCCAGGAAAAAACCGTTTTCGATGCGATCTACGCTATCGGCCCCCTGCGCCAGCCACACCCAGGCGATGCCGGCGTTTGCCCCCGGGTTGGCCGGGTCGCTTGCCAGGGCCAGATTGAATTGTTTCTCCGCCTCTTCCCATTGGCCGGATTGGAAGGAGGTCCACCCTTGCTCCACAAAATCCTGCTGGGGAGGCTGGAGGGGAGAAAGCAGATGTTCATCCTGAAAGGTGCAGGCGCAGCTTAAGATGAATAGCGCCGTCAGCGCCGGTCTGATGCGCCCTCTCATCGCCCCTCCTCCTTTGTTGCATTGCTGATAAGAATGGTCAGGCTGTCCCGGGCGCTTAGCTGATGCACATCGGTCACCCGGGCAACCAACCGGAACTGCCCGGGATGGGGGAAGCGGTAGACAGCCCGCCAGGCGGCTCCCAGGCTATCGCTGCCAACCTGGCTGAAAGGAAGGACTGTTTCCTCCTGCCCAGACTTTATCAGCGCGGAAAATTGCCGGGCGGTGCGGTCTGCATGTACCCAGAATACCACCCGATCCGGCAGCAGGAGATGGCGATGGTAACTGAGCGCCAGGCGGGGCGGAAGCACATCATCCACCCAGACCTCCACAACCATTGCCGAGGTATTGCCCTGGCTGTCCCGGGCGCGAAAGAGAACGTCGGAACGGCCCTGGAGGTCTCTCCCGGCCAAGAAGGTAACCCGGCTGGTCAGGGAATCGATTTGAACTATTAACTCCGGCGATTGAGACTGGGCGCTGAAAGAGATGGGATCATTTTCGGGGTCCGAGCAATAGTCGGCAAGCGCCAACTGCGTGTCGGGAGAACTGTTCTCAAAACGTATATTGGGAAGCGGCTGCCAGACGGGAGCGCCGTTGGCAGGAGACTGGGCCGTCGCGAGGGAAATATTCAGCAAGATCGCCAGCAACAGCAGCGGCACTCCAAAGCGCTCCTGGCGCTCCCGCCTGTCCTTATCCTGCTGGTGGTGCATCCCTGATTGTTCCATCTTAATCCTTTAAGCAACATCCCTGATTTAATAGAGCCGGCTACCCGGTTTCCAATTGTGTTCGCTTCCGAGTTTATCGCAGCGATCGCTATCGAGCCATCTGCTGCCCCAGGTTATGCGGCTGCACAGCCGAGTAATTCGGCGACTCAGCCGTAGTGGAGGACCTGGCTTGCGGCGCAGGCCCGCCCGACAATCCATTCTGGTGAGAAAAAAGATATAAGTGAAAGGAAAGAATGGCCAAAACCAGCAACAGTAAATAAGTCGGGAAACAACGATTCATGATACCTCCCTTGTTAAATTGGAACATCCATGTCTGCCTCTGCTCTTCCTGATCTTTCATGAGGCCTGAAATGAAGAAATTTTCCCAAACTCCCAAAAACTCTCTTTTAATTTCGGCAATAACCGGTTAAGGCTTTAACCTGGATAATTCATCACCCCGTCCGGACGGGGCAAAGAACGCATAGTATTGATAAATCTAATTTTTATAGACGCGTGAATAAATTCGAGAAGAGCGCCGGTTACCCGGAATGCGGCGACCGAGCCAAGCTATATTCACGGATTAATTCGCGCCTCTATAACGTTGATAAGATTTGTCCTGCGCGGGTATTCTTGACCGCAACGATCGCAAAGACAGCGCAACGATCGCGGTGAATTAGCGAACACATACGTTGCGAACGTGGCCTGTTCATTGCGTTCGTTGCGGTTTTGCAAACAAAGCCCTTTGGTCAGGGAATGCTTATCGGCGAATCGCTTACCGTAATCTCAAAGTAAGGTGTATTGAAGCGGAAAACTATAGTAGCGCGTAACATCAGTGAATTAAGCAAGTTAGATGGTGAACAGGTATGAGCACAGGAACCGTAGCGCCGATAAGCGGCAACAAGCAGGCAGGACAGGATTCCCGTGGAGCGCAAAAAAAAAGCGCTGCTCAAAATCAGTTTGAGCAGCGCCCCGAAACAGGATTGGATCAGACTCAGAACGATTCGGTATCCCGGGCAAAATGCTGGCAGGAGTCATCCAGGGAGATGTTTACTTTGCGCACCTCGCAACGATGATAAAAATCTTCCTCGTCGTTCTTGGTTTTGCTGGTATTGATGTAGGCCAGCCGGTGCCGGCAGAACTGGCAGGTTTTGGGGATTTGCGGCTCATCCTTGTTTATGGCAGCGCTTGCCGTAAATTTCCGCCATGCAGTCATGGCCGAATCAAAATTCATGGCAATTGCTTGCAGAATATTACGAATCCGCAGCAGGACGAGCGCCTGCGCCAACAACAATACCACCACTACCACTAAAAATATGTTCACTAAATTTTTATCGATCAGTACATCTTGCATAACTCAGTTCTCCTGCTATCGGACTCGAATTCCCTAATTATTCCCCTTGTTTAAATTGTCGTTGATTGCACCGGAAAGTTTAACCTCAATTTGTAACTTTTAGGACGTTTTGGTTGCCGGCGGTTTGGAATTCCGGTTCGTTAATTGAAGTCTACCGGCGCCCGTTTGCAATGATTTATCCCCCTGGCGTCAAGGGCGCCCAACGGGCTGCTTCGCGGCCGCGCGTATTCGCTGTCGCAACCCCTGTTCATCGCAGAAAGGGCATAGCCAGGGCAATCCCTCCCCGCACATAAGGGCCGGTCAGGTCAAAAGAAGATTCGCTGATGATATCCTGACGCTCGGGATTTTGGAGGGTGGTAATTCTTCCGTCCAACTGACCGACGCTGCTAACCTGGTAGCCGACTTCGGCCCAGAGCTTAAACGCCTCAACAATACGGAAATCGCCGCCAAGGGAAAATAACCCGGAAAGGACGCTGCCGGAGAAGTCCCCCCGGGAGTTGCGCAGGTAATTGGGATGATCCGAGACGGTGAGCGAACGGGCGTCCACCACCACCACTCCCACGCCAACCCCCAGGTACTTATTAAAGCGCTGCCAGGAGTTGTAGTTGAAATAATAGTGAATGTTAAACATGATATCATACATTTTTACTTCCCGCTGGTAATCAAAACTCCAGGGCGCCTGGCTGCCTCCGCCCTGGAAGCGCGAGGCTACCTCATCCTGGAAATATTCCACGCTAATATTGAAGAAATAATCTTCATTCAGGTGATATTCGATCTGCCCTCCGAAAAAAGGGCTGCCGCCAATTTCTCCGGCTGCCGGGATCGACGGGTCCAGGAGCTGCCGGGCAATATTTATATCGGCGCGAATCTTGTTGTTCACCGCGCTCATTTTAGGAAAAAGATAGCCGTAATGGGGCTTCAGATAGGCGCCCTGCCCCCAAATCAACCCAATTCCCAGAAACCATAGCAGCGCTGCAATTCGAAATAGTTGTGTCTGCAAAATACCGACCTTTGTTTTGGTTTGCCTTTCCCGCCCGAGTTGAGGTTGGTGATGCACAGGGAGTTATATACTTATATCTCGCCATCAAACACAGAAGTTCCGGGAATTTTTATTCTTGTTCAGATTTGCTGCAATAAAGAAACTAAAAATATTCGTTGTTTCTGATATTTTTTTTCTTATAATATCACCCCGATAACCAAAATGAACGATAGATCGTCGTCGCTGCTTAAGTAGCAGATGCAAATCGAAGCCGAATTATAAGCGCCACTATGACAGGAGAGCATTAATGGAATTCCCTGATCGTATGAATCATAAAGTGGTAAGTCGAGAAGAATCTATCTTTAATGAAGTATGCGAATTATTAGAGCTAGATGCGGATCAGGTTGACTATCTGGTTTATGAAGACTTCGATGAAGTTGATTACAGTATGTATGACGACTTGGATGAGATTGACAGCGGCGAAACCTGGATGCCGGAACATCGCATCATCGAAGTCTTTTTCATGGATGGCACTCGTGAAGAAGTGGAAATAGAATTAGATTCCGAGTTAGATGAGACCCTGAAGCGTTTATTAGGCGATCTCTGACGCCGGCCCGTAAACGGCCATTCCCTCCTTAACATTTACCCTGGCAAACTACTGCCGATTTTACGCCGCTGCGGTTTAGTGGGGGCGGCTGATATTTTTACTGCCAAAAATTTCGATCCAGGCTGCGGTACTGAATCGCTTCGCTGATATGCTCGGGCTGAATATGCTCAGCGCCGCCTAAATCGGCGATGGTGCGGGACACCTTGAGGATGCGGTCATAGGCGCGGGCGGATAATCCTAATTGGTTGATGGCCATCTTCATCAGCTCCTGCCCCTGTGCATCAATCGAACAGTATTTGCGAATGTCCCGGGGCTGCATATCGGCATTGCAGAAAAGATGCTTGCTCCGTTCGAAGCGCTTTAGCTGCACCCGCCGCGCTTGTTGAACCCGTTTTTGGATGACGGCGGAGGTTTCCCCTACCTCTGTGGCAGACAATTCTTTGTAGCGCACCGCCGGCACTTCCACGTGGATATCAATCCGGTCCAGCAGCGGCCCGCTGATCCGGGCCAGGTAGCGCTGAATCTGCGGAGTGGTGCAGGTGCATTCCTTTTGCGGATCGGTGGCGTAACCGCAGGGACAGGGATTCATCGCAGCGGCTAACATAATATTGGCCGGATAAGTGATCGACAGCGCGGCCCTGGCAATGCTCACCTTGCCGTCTTCCAGCGGCTGGCGCATGACCTCCAGAACATTTTTTTTGAACTCCGGCAATTCATCCAGAAACAACACCCCATGATGGCTAAGGCTGACTTCTCCCGGGCGGGGATATTTTCCGCCGCCGATTAAGCCGGCGTCGCTAATGGTGTGATGAGGCGAACGGAAAGGCCGGGCAGCGATCAGCGCCTCGCCGGGAGAGAGCAATCCGGCAATCGAGTGGATTTTGGTGGTTTCCAGGGCTTCTTCCAGGGTAAGGTCCGGGAGGATGGTGGGGAGGCGCTTGGCCAGCATGGTTTTACCCGAGCCCGGCGGGCCGATCATGACAATGTTATGCCCGCCGGCCGCAGCCACTTCTAAGGCCCGCTTTACGTGCTCCTGGCCTTTGACATCGCTGAAATCTACCGGGTAACGCTTGGAGGTTGAGAAAATCTCCTCCAGGTTCACCCGGAACGGCTCGATCTCCTGATCATGATTGAGAAAATCCACCGCTTCCCGCAGGGTGTCGACCGGATAGACGGCAATCTCCCTGGCCATGGCCGCTTCCCGGGCATTGGCCGCCGGAACTATTATCCCGGCCTGCCCGTTCTTTTGCGCTTCCCAGGCAATCGACAACGCCCCATGCACCGGGCGAATGGTCCCGTCCAGGGCCAACTCCCCCACCAAAACGTGATCCTGAAGACGGCTGTCCGAGACATATCCCAATGCCGCCAGAATTCCCATGGCAATGGGAAGATCGTACCCCGATCCCTCTTTACGGATATCCGCCGGGGCCAGATTGACCGTGATCCGCTTAATCGGAAATTGAAATCCGCTGTTTTTGATGGCCGGAATGACCCGCTCCCGGCTTTCTTTTACCGCCGAATCCGGCAATCCCACA
>JAJRYW010000272.1 GCA_024275555.1 Calditrichota bacterium
GAGCAGATATTTGCCATCGGGAGAAATATCTGCCGGCCAGTAATCTCCCCGGGGGTAATGGGTAATCTGCCGGGGGTTTTTCCCTTCCGGGGTCATCATCCAGATGTTCATATTGCCGCCGTTGCGGTCGGAGGAGAAAAACACCATCTCCTTACGCACCAGGGTTTTACGGTCTTTCTCCAGGGGAGAATAATCCTTCTCGCAATTCCAGCATAAAAACAAAAACAAGATTGTTAACCAGAAGAACTTAAGCGGTCTCATACGGAATCCCTCTCTGTATAAGTTCTCAGGGACGCCAAAGACGCCCCTGTTATTAAACACGGGCATGATCTGTTAAAAACTTATCTGACCAGCAGCAATTTCCGGGTAGCTGTGAATCTCTTCGATTCCAGCCTCAACCAATAAATACCGGAAGCGACCGGTCTGCCATCTTCGCTGATACTGTTCCATTGAAAAAAATGTTCTCCGGAAGAGAGCGGGCCGTCATGCAGTGTTTTAATTCTTTGTCCACGCGAATTGTAGATTACGACTTTTACATCCGTGTGTTGAGGGACTTGCAGGTAAACGGTTGTAGCCGGGTTAAAGGGGTTGGGGTAATTCCAAATTTTCCATACTGGCGAATTTGAGATTAGTGTTGTGTCCGGAGTCTCGCTTGAGCCGGGTTTGAAAAAAACCTGCCCATAAACGGTGTACCACCATGGATCGGCAGTTGTTTGCTCAACCGAATAAATAGCGCGCACATCATAATAAAGCAGGTAGCGAATATAGGTGTTGGCTTTGGCGTAAAAGGGATCCGTATAAGAGGTGGTTCCGTGGGGAAGCGTTGCTAATAATTCCGGGCCGGTGATTACACCGGTTTGTTTGTCTTTAACCTTGCGCCATACCTGGTAAGTGCAGTTAGAATTGGGATGAGCGTCCCAAACCAATTGAATTGGCTCTCCCACTGCGCCGACATCGTGAATATTTTGCACCTGGATGGGTTTTCCCGTAAAATGTGCTGTATACTCTTGATGACCTGTTGGTGTAAATGTTTCTATTCTATTCGAATAGGTGTTATTGCCAATATCAGACCAGTAATCAAACGTATAAGAAATACCATTGATGGTCTGATTAATGGCTTCTCCGGTAATACTGTTGGTTTCCAAAACCGGAAATGAATCCGTAGGCAAAGAGTATAAATCACCATTAATTTTTATTCCCCCGGTATTCCCAACATTAATAAAATTGTTTTGAAACGAGACATTATATTCACGTAAAAAGACCGCGGTAAAGACCTTAAGAACTTCATCATCATGGGTTATTGGCAAATTAGTATTCTGTGAAGTCGAAATAATATTTCCGGCGTCATCTTCCCATCTTTGGAAACGCTGAATGAACCCATCGCGAAGTTGGCCATTTTCTACTGCATCAACAGCTACAGACGTATTCCAATGTAAATTAGTAACATCCTTAGGAGAAGCTTCCACCACACCGAAAATCTCCACGGTCCCACCGTTAAAACTGTTCTGAATTTTCGCCTCCCAAATAGCCTTCTTCCGGTAGTAACCCGTTGGGTATTCATGGCGCTGAATACCTGTACCACCCTCAATCACCGTTTGTAATGGTAAACCTTTCATTTCCGGGGCGCCCAGGTGGTCCACCTGATCAACCCGTATGCCGGTAACTGTTCTCTGATAAATAGCTGAAACATACGCGACATGGTTACCATTGCCGAATTCAATTATATCACCAATTTGTATATTGGATAAATCAAAAGGTGTGATCCGATCAAAAAAACGCGACGGCACTTCATTCGAGTCAATTGACCGTGCCGGACAATCCGGACTATTCCATGACTTGCCGAAGGCTCTTGCGTTTGCATAGCCCCAACATGCAGAGGCGCTTCCATGTTGTATATCATGGCTCGGGGGAATGTGCTGAGAATAAAGAGATGCTGAAATAAGTACAATTGAAAAAAGAAAAGAGAAAAAGGTTTTCATGATTATTTCTCCTTAATTAATTATGCTACGCACAGTGGTAAATTCCCATTTTAGAGGTTTCCGTGCCATAAAAAAGCGGGGCAGAGCGCCCCGCTTTGAGGAGACATAATTGGCAATTACACCAAACCCTGGTCGATCATAGCATCGGCAACTTTCAGGAAGCCGGCAATGTTGGCCCCGGCCACATAGTTGCCGGGCACGCCAAAGCGTTCGGCGGTCTGCACACAGTTCGAGTGGATGTTTTTCATAATATTGTGCAGGCGCTGATCCACTTCTTCCCGGGACCAGGAGAGGCGCATGCTGTTCTGAGACATCTCCAGGCCGGAGACGGCCACCCCGCCGGCGTTGGCGGCTTTTCCGGGGCCGTAGAGAATCCGGTTTTCCAGGAAGATGTTTACCCCGTCCAGCGTGGTAGGCATATTTGCGCCTTCGGAAACGACGTAGACGCCGTTCGTCACCAGGTTCTGGGCGTCCTTGCCGTTGATTTCGTTCTGGGTGGCGCTGGGGAAGGCGCAATCGGCTTTGTGGTTCCACAGGGGATTATAGTCCGCCGTGGGATCCGTCGGGGTGTAAACGGCATTGGGGTATTTTTCGACATATTCTTTAATCCGGCCGCGGCGTACATTTTTCAGATCCATTACAAAGGCCAGTTTGTCGCGGTCAATACCTTCTTCGTCATAGATGTACCCGGCAGAATCGGAGAGGGTGACCACCTTCGCGCCCAACTCGAGCAGTTTTTCCGTGGTGTATTGGGCCACATTGCCACTGCCGGAGACCAGGCAGACTTTGCCTTCCAGGCTTTCGCCGCGGCTTCCCAACATCTCCTGGGCAAAATAGACGCTGCCGTAGCCGGTGGCTTCCGGGCGAATCAAAGAGCCGCCCCAGTTCAGGCCTTTGCCGGTCAGCACGCCGGTGAACTCATTACGAAGTTTCTTGTACATGCCGAACATGAAACCGATTTCGCGGGCGCCCACGCCAATATCGCCGGCGGGAACATCCGTATTCGGCCCGATGTGGCGCTGCAATTCACTCATGAAATTCTGGCAAAAGCGCATCACTTCGTTGTCGCTCTTTCCTTTGGGATCAAAATCGGAGCCGCCTTTACCGCCGCCCATCGGCAAGGTGGTTAAGCTGTTTTTGAAGACTTGCTCGAAGGCCAGGAACTTCAGAATCCCCAGGTTTACCGAGGGGTGGAAACGCAAACCGCCTTTGTAGGGACCCAGGGCGCTGTTCATCTCAATGCGAAAACCACGGTTAATTTGCACTTCGCCCTTATCATCCATCCAGGGCACCCGGAACATGATCACACGCTCAGGTTCAATAATGCGCTCGATGATCTTGGCGGAACGGTATTCCGGATGCCGGTCCAGCACCAGGGCCAGGGATTCTACCACTTCCTGTACCGCCTGATGAAATTCAGGTTCGGCAGGGTTTTTGGCCTTTACTTGCGCCATTAATTCTTGGACATAATCTTGCATGATACACTTCTCCGAATAATAAGTTAGACAAGCAATGAGTTAATTATGTATGTGCATCACAACCATCCCATAACCGGGAAAGGGGAACCTCCCCCATCGTGTTGTTTACCAAAAAAATATATTTGTGGAGAACAAAATAACGGTGTAAAAGATATAGGCGGAAGAAGTGTCATAAAAGCCGCTTTTTTTTTAATGCGCCCAAATTTGGATGATAAACAACTCCGAAAACAATGAGGTTCGTTAGGAATGAATATGATTTTTATCATGTTTTCAGGGGTGGTTTTTGTTGCCTGTTTGCTATCCATCTCGTTCAAAGCTCCTCCCCCGCCTCTCGTTCAAAGCTCCTGCTTTGAACGCACATTTTCTCCGGAAACTCCGTTTCTCCTTACGGATTTTCCTTCCCAAATCAAGGGTTCTGCTTTACACGCTGTTTCTACCATGTTTGCCCCACGTAGCAACAGCACCCTGAAAGCGGAGCTTTGCGGAAAGGCGCGTTCCAGGCCGGCACCTGGAACGAGATGAGCATGGCGCGCACGATTTTCGACCATCTCTCTGAATACCGTTCAGGCCATTAAAGTTCGGTTTAAGAATATTGTTTGTCTCTCCCGCAAAAAATGACTATTTTAAACTAAATCGTAAAATAGTCATGGCAATTTTTTGATTGGATTTAAAAATGCCCGAAAATATTTACA
>JAJRYW010000273.1 GCA_024275555.1 Calditrichota bacterium
CACGGCAATGCCCTCCGGTGTTTTTGTTTCTTGCTAACATAAACTAACATCGGAGTGGCGCCGTGGTTGTTGTCCTGCAACAAAATCAACTAAAAAACGCAAAACTAATGACTAGAAGACATTCTGAAATGGTTGTTGTTTTTGAATAAAAGCGAATACAATTCACTCATTAAACCTGAGGGATTTTTTGCCTGAGCTTTCGCGTTTTTTTGGCATTATCATACGGATGTATGTCGAAGTAGGTGAGCCGCATAAACAGGCACATTTTCATGCGTACTACCAGGACTTTGATGCTGTTTTTCAAATTGAGCCAATAGACATAATAAACCTTATTGCCTTTTAAAAAACTGTAATTGTTAACTTTAAAAAACTACTGTCATTTCGAACTCCAGGGACGGAGAGAGAAATCTGTGCGTATTCGACATTAAATTTGCTGAAATAATTGTAAATTAAAGATAAAGTTTTGAGTGTTAACAGATTTCTCTCTTCGTTCGAAATGACATAAGTTATGTAGTAATATAAACTTAGTTTGTAATAAGGTCTAATCAGACATTAAAGCGGATGTTCATAATATCCCCGTCTTGCACCCGGTAGCTTTTCCCTTCCAGGCGCAAAAGACCTTTTTCCCGGCATTTTGCCAGGCTGCCCGCCTCGATGAAGTCGTGGTAGTGCACCACTTCCGCGCGAATAAATCCCCGCTCCATATCCGTGTGAATAACCCCGGCCGCCCGGGGAGCGTGCGCCCCATTCCGCACTGTCCAGGCCCGGCACTCGTCCTCGCCCACCGTAAAAAAGGAAATCAGGCCCAACAACTCGTACGATGTGCGGATCAGCTTGTCCAGCGCCGGTTCCCGGATGCCCAATTCCTCTAAAAACATCTCCCGTTCTTCCGGCTCTAACTGGGAAATCTCCTGCTCCACTTTGGCGCAAAGGGTGGTTGCCGAAACATTCTTCTTGGACGGAATAGCAGAGATGATTTTCTCCTCATCCCTGATCTGGTCCTCATTGACGTTGATTACCAGCAGCAGCGGTTTGGCGGTCAGGAACTGGAAACCGCGCAGCATCAGCCGCTCTTCATCGGTAAAGTCGATCTCCCGGAGCGGCTGTTCGTTTTCCAATTGAGAATGGCAGCGTTTCAGCAATTCCAGTTCTTTCTGGCCCTGGTCGTCCTGGGCTTTTTTAATCTGCTTCTCCAGCCGGGTAATCCGGTTTTCCACGATAGAGAGATCCGACAGCAGAAATTCGCTTTCCACCGTCGTAATATCGCGCTGTATATCGATGCTGCCGGCCGGGTGGGGATAAAATTCATTTTCAAAGGCGCGAATTACCACACAGAGGGCGTCGGTGTTTTTAAGCACTTGCAGGAACTGCGGATCAAATCCTTTGCCTTTGGAAGGATCCCCCTCCATGCCGCCTACTTCAATGTATTCGATGGTCGCCGGAACTTTCTTTTGGGGATTAAATATTTCTGTCAAACGGTCCAGGCGAGGATCGGGCACTTTGACAATCCCGCGATGCACTTCAATTTTTCCCCCGCCGAAAGCGGCCTGGGCGTCCTGACCGGTAAGGGTAGAAAATAAGGTGGTCTTGCCGGACACCGGCAGACCTACAATTCCAACTTCCATGAGTTTTCCTTTATGTTTTACGCATCATTTTTAATTTCTCCCAAAGCGGCCAAATGTAAAAAATATATAGAGTAATTCCAAATCCTATCCGCTCATTTCCCTTGACTATTTCACCCGTCTCGGTTAACTTTGGTCGATTATGACCGCAACGACTAAGGAGGTTTGATATGTTTTCTGGTGCGATACCGGCGTTGGTAACCCCATTTGGCAAAGACGGGTCTTTGAACACCGCTAAGGTAAATGACCTGGTTCAGTTTCATATCGAAAAAGGAAGCCGGGCTGTGGTGCCGGCCGGAACAACCGGGGAGTCTCCCGCCCTTTCCGGGGATGAGAAACGTCTGCTGTTCGAAACGGTGGTGAAAGCCGCCGGTGGAAAAATCCCCGTGATTGCCGGAACCGGCGGCAACAACACCGCCCAGGCCGTGGAGATGACCCGCATGGCCAAAGAAATCGGCGTTGATGCAGCATTGATTGTTGCGCCCTATTACAATAAGCCCACCCAGGAAGGCCTGTACCGTCACTACATGGAAATTGCCGACAAAGGCGGCTTGCCGGTGGTCATCTACAACGTTCCCGGGCGCACCAGCGTGAATATCCTGCCGGAAACGGTGGAACGCTTAAGCGATCACGAAAAGATTGTGGCCATCAAAGAAGCCTCGGGCAATATAGCCCAGATTTCCGAAATACACCTGCGCTGCGGCGACCGGCTGACCATCCTCTCCGGCGACGACCCCCTGACCCTGCCCATACTGGCGGTCGGCGGCAAGGGAACCATCTCGGTCACGGCCAACATTGTTCCGGAGCGGATTAATGCCATGATTGACACGTTTATGGCCGGGGATACCGAGAAAGCGCTGGAGTTGCATCATCAATTGGAACCGCTCCACGCCGCCATGTTTCTGGAAACCAATCCCATCCCGGTGAAAACGGCGATGAATATGCTGGGAATGGAGGTTGGAGATTTTCGACTGCCATTATGTGAGATGTCAAAGGCAAATCAACAACGCTTAAGAGATATCCTGTTGGAAATTGGTATTTTATAGAAGACCTTCAATAAGAATAGCATATAGAGCATTTCTTTTTTGCTCTTCTGCGCTGCCTACTTATTGTCAATAAGGTTTCACCTAAAATGAATTTGATGGATTCTTTTACAAATTAACAGGTATCTAATATCTATGGCAACTAAGGTCAAAGAAGAATTTCTTTACAAACTTAAACAAAAATGTGGGTCTATTTTAAAATTAGGAAAAAGTCAATCTTTGTATGAGATTGCTGGTTCCTCAATACGCGTCTATATTCGATATTCAAAAGTTCATAACCAATATCGAATGTTTTATGGTTTAAGAAAAGAAGATTTATTGCAACTCGAAGGTTATCCCTCAATTATATGTTTTTTATGGGAAGGTCAACCTGAGCCTCTGCTAATTCCTTACTCTGATTATGAGGATGTATTTCAGTCCATTTCTCCTTCTAGTGACGGCCAGTTCAAGGTGCAAATATTTTTAGAAGGTGATGGAACAGAGTTTTATATTTCAAGAATAGGGCGCTTTAATGTTGAGGGAAATTTTGGGTGGTATGAGTTAGAAAAAATTATTGATTCTTCTAAGTTTGATAAAGTCCCAGATTTCACTCACTCACAAATTCAGACACTTCTTGGAGCAATCGGTAATTTTAAAGGTTTTGATGTCTGGATACCAACATCTGACCGTAACAAGTTGGATTGGGAAATTGTTAGACATTTTGAATGTTGCAATACTTTGCCTTATGGATTTAGTGAGGTTGAAGATATTCTTCGAGAAGTAGATGTGGTTTGGATACAACGAGGATCAAGTGGAATTCAAGCATTATTTGAAGTTGAGCACTCAACACCAATTTATTCAGGATTGTTGAGATTTAACGATATCTATTTAGTAGCCCCATCTTTGAAATCGAGGTTTAGCATTGTATCAAATAATGTTCGACGTTCGCTTTTTGTAAGACAATTGCATCGTCCTACCTTTCGAAAAAGTGGATTGAATGAGATGTGTACATTTTTGGAGTATGTGAATGTATATGCATGGTTTAATCACTTAAAGATTTTCTGAGCCTGTTGGCCCAAATGAAGGAAAACAAAGATTATAAGCTTGTTAATAACAGAATTCCTGACTAAAAATTTGAGGGATTCAGATTTATGAAAATAACGCAAAAGTATTCTCACCTCAATGGTGAGGAGTATTTGATTGTTCATCATAACGAGTTATATATAGAAATCCAAGAAACCATCAAAAAAGTTGAGGCTGGCCAATTCAAGACAAAAAAGAGTAAAGAAAAAAAAAGTAAAGAGTTCCAAATCTATAGTCCGAGCAAATTAAAAAACTCCTTTAAGAAATTCTTATTAGCTGAAGGATGGACCGAAACTTGTTATCAATATTATTTAACTTTAAATCGTGCATTGATGGAAAAGAGTATGTTCATGACATCAAAAGAGCAAAAGGGGCTTTTAATCTCCCACGGTGAAGACCCTCAGATATATTCCTGTAAACAAATTGACTTTGTGAAAAATAAAATTGCTGTTGAGGTTCAATTCAATAAATATTCTCTTGTATCTTATGATATTTTCATAAAGCAAATGCTTTTTTATTCCGGCGGGGTTATCAATTTAGGGATCGAAATTCTTCCCACCAAAAACATGCAGAGTCAAATGTCATCCGGTATTGCCTATTTTGAAGGCGAAGTATATAATGTGATGCGGCATGGTCGCAACAATCCCCCGGTTCCTTTACTGATTTTGGGTGTCGAACCATAACCAATATTTAACTAAAGATAGCTCATGGCCCTGGTGGTACAAAAATACGGCGGCAGCTCCCTAACCGACCCGACGGCGATGAAGCGTATTGCCGCCCGGGTGGTCGAGGAGCGCCGCAAAGGAAACCGGATGGTGGTGGTCGTCTCGGCCATGGGCGACACCACCGATCACCTGATTGAACTGGCCCGCCAGGTCTCATCCGAGCCGCCCGAACGGGAGATGGACATGCTGCTTTCGGTTGGAGAGCGCGTTTCTATTGCCCTGCTGGCCATGGCTATCTCCGATTTGGGCTACCAGGCTATCTCCTTCACCGGCAGCCAGGTGGGGATCATTACCGATAACCGCCACACCGAGGCCCGCATTCTGGAAGTGCGCGGCCTGCGCATCCGGGAAGCGCTGGAGGAGGGTAAAATTGTCATCGTGGCGGGATTCCAGGGGGTGAGCATCAACAAGGAGATTACCACCCTGGGCCGGGGCGGCACCGACACCACCGCATTGGCCCTGGCCGCCGCCTTACATGCCGACCGCTGCGAGATTATGAAAGATGTGGATGGTATCTACGTGGCGGAACCGAAGCTGGTGCCCCAACCGCGCCTGAACGAGCAGGTCTCCTACGAGGAGATGATCGAAATGGCCAACATGGGCGCCGGGGTGCTGAAAACCGAGTCGGTGGAAATTGCCCGCCACTACCAGGTAAAAATTGCCGTGGGAAACAGCATGACCGGCCGGGTGGGCACGATCATCACCGATGCGGAACACGATGCCGCGGGAATCCGGGGCGTCATCGGGCAAAAGGAGTTGTGCTACCTCCGGATTGCCTTCGATGATCCGCAGCAGGTGCGCCAACTGCACCGGTTTATGTGCCGGCGGCGCATCAAAACCCAGGCATACCTCTGCCATGCCGCCCGGGTGGAGATGGTTGTACAACAGCGGTTTTCTAAGGAACTGAAGCTGTTTTTGCATGAGTTAGCCGGTAAAGGCGTTTTGGCGGAGCCGCACACCAGGGAAGGGCAGGGGATGGCGGCAATTATCGGCAGCGGGCTTAATTTTAACTCGGGCCTGTTCAATCGCATTATGGATGTGGTTGTGGAACTGCCCGACCCGCCGCAGTTTTTGCAGATTAATGATATCCGGATTAGCTGGATGCTGCCCGAAGAGCAGGTAGACCAAACCATCCGCACTTTGTACGACGCCCTGGTCGAAGCGCCCCGGGCAACTCCTTCTCAGATTTGACAACCCCTAATTCCGCTTCAAAGGAGCCCTATGAAACAACGTACTCTTTGGATTCTCTTACTTACGTTTATCTTCTTCAATGCTTGCAGCAACGAACAGGACCCGGTAAAAAACCGCATCTTACGGGTCGCCCTGCAGGATAATCCCACCAATCTCGATCCCCGCACCGTGACGGATGCGGTTTCCTTCCGGATTGTGGAACTGTGTTATGATTTTTTAGTGCGCATGGATTCCACCGGCTTGCCGCAACTGGCCCTGGCGCAAAAGCTGGATCAGCCCTCCCCGGTGGAGTACATCTTTACCCTGCCCCCCAATGTGCGCTTCCACGATGGACGCCCATTGACGGCGGAGGATGTGGTCTATACTTTTAACAGCATCCTCGATCCGGCCTTGAAAGCGCCGCTGCGCAGTTCCCTGGAGATCATCAAATCAATTACTGCGCCGGACTCGCTGCATGTGAAATTTACACTCAAAGAACCTCATGCTCCCTTTTTGGCGCATTTGGCGGTGGGGATTACGCCCCGGCATTTGTCGGAGACAAATCAGCGCGATTTAAGCTCTCAGCCGATGGGGAGCGGCCCTTTTGTGTTTAAGCAGTGGGCGCCCCATTCCTTTATCGAATTGGAAAAAAATTCCGATTACTGGAACGGCCCGCCGCCGATGAACAAGGTGATCATCAAAATACTGCCCGAGGAGAATACCCGGCGGATGGCTTTGCAGAACGGCGAGGTGGATTTGCTGATCGGCAATGTCTCCGAGACTTCTTTGCCGGTGTTCCAGTCCATGGAGCGTTTAAAGATTATGCGCTCCCCCGGCTCCAATTATGTCTATTTGGGATTGAACCTGCGCAACCGCTACCTGGGCAATCCGCTGGTGCGGCAGGCCATTGCCCATGCATTGGATATTGAGGGGATCATCAAGAACCTTCTTGCCGGTGTGCACACCCGGGCTTTATCGGTTTTGAATAAGAACCACTGGGCCTATAATCCCGACCTGCAACCGTATATCTACGATCCCTCCCTGGCCAAAAAGCTGCTGGATGAAGCCGGTTTCCGCGATCCCGACGGCGACGGCCCGCGCACCCGTTTTACCCTGGGCTATAAAACGTCGTCCAATCTCCAGAGCCGCCAGAAAGCCCAGGTAATCCAGGAATACCTGCGGGCGGTGGGAATTGATGTGCAGATACAGAGCTACGAATGGGGCACTTTTTTTGACGACGTGCGCAACGGCCGGTTTGACATGTTCTCCCTGACGATTGTAGGCGTCTACGATCCGGCCGTGTACCGTACCTTTTTCCAGTCCGCCAGCATTGGGGCCGCCAAAAACCGGGTAGGCTACCAAAATCCGGAAGTGGATCGTTTGATCGAGATTGGCGAGAAACACCTCAACATCGACCGGCGGCGGCACGCCTACCAGCGCATCGAGGAAATTCTGCACCGGGAACTGCCGGTGATTTCATTGTGGCACGAAACCAACATCGCTATTATGGATAAGCGGCTGAAAGGTTTCCGGCTCTACCCGGCCGCCGAGTGGCGCTCGCTTTCCCGGGTCTACTGGGAAGAGTAACAGGCGGGAACCCCCAACATACCTGAGGAGAACATCATGGTCGAGGCGCCTGTAAATCTGGAGGTGGAAAGCCTGATCTGGCAGGAGCAGGTAGAATATCTTGCCGGCATTGATGAGGCTGGCCGGGGGCCCCTGGCCGGGCCGGTGACAGCTGCGGCGGTGATGTTTAAACCGTATGTCCACATCGCCGGGGTGCGGGACTCCAAGAAACTTTCGGCCGCCCAGCGGGAAGCGTTGTTCGATGAAATCATCGCCCAGGCGGTCTGCTACGGGATTGGCATTGTGGATAGCCGGGAAATTGACCGGATCAATATCCGCCAGGCCACCTTCAAAGCCATGCGCATGGCCATTGGTTCGCTGAAGCGCAAGCCGGAATATCTGCTGATCGACGGCGAGGAGTTGCCGGACCGCATGTACCGCCAGGAGGCCATTATCAAGGGAGACGATCATTGCTTTACCATTGCTGCGGCCAGCATCCTGGCCAAAGTTACCCGCGACCGGCTGATGATTGAATATCACCAGCAGTATCCGCAATACGGTTTTGAGCAGCATAAAGGCTACGGAACCGCCCGCCACCGGGAGATGATCAAAAAATACGGCCCCTGCCCGATTCACCGGCGCAGTTTTCTGGGTAAGATATTGGGGGGAGAAGTGCAGTAGAGTGTAAGGGCGTTGAGCTCATCGAAACGCTCATTGCCTGACGCAGATTTGTGGGGTAGGATGAGTTCCCTTCGACGTGCTCAGGGAGCTTTGAGTGTAAGGGCGTTGAGCTCGTCGAAACGCTCATTGCCTGACGCAGATTTGTGGGGTAGGATGAGTTCCCTTCGACGGGCTCAGGGAGCTTTCATCGATTTCAGGATTGCCTCGATCTCCTCAACCGTCCAAAGCCGCCCCCGGTTAATCCCCGGGCAATCCTGGCCGGTCAGTTTCCAGCGGTAGGCAGATTTTACATTTTCCGGCCAAAAGGGGAAGGTGCGGCATTGCCGGGGACGCGCCTGGTAAATGCAGCACTGGCCCTCCACCAGAAAAATACAATCGCCGTTGTCGAGACTTTTTAAATGGAAGGCTTCCGAATCCGGGGAAGGTTCAATATAGCTTTGTAAGAACTTGTTTTCGGTGATCTCTAGCGATGCGGCAATTTGTGCCGCTTCTTCCGGGCTGACTTGCACATACCCGTCGGCGTGACGGCAGCATTTGCCGCATTCGGTGCATTCAAACCGCAGACCGTTTTGATAGAACTTGGGTTTGGCCATCCGTTTCCGTCATCGGGTTAATACCAGCTTCTGCATTTCCGCAAACCGGCCATTGCACACTTCCACAAAGAGAAAGCCGCTGGCGATCTGCCCTAAATCGAGACGGAATGTAATTTCTTCCCCGGCGGAAAAGCTACCGAATTTATGATTTCTGATACGCCGCCCGGTCACATCATACAAATTGAGTTCCACCGGCGCAGAACCGGGCGCCCGAAACCGAATGATGCTCACCGAATTGGTCGGGTTGGGATAGACGGATAGATTAAAATGACTGGGTAGCGGTGCAGCAGCCGGTGTCTCAGCGATGCCGGTGGGGAGCATCTGGGCTAATAATTGCAGCATGAATTGCGGATCGTATTCGCTGCGCAGGTAGCGCACAATGCCATTTTGATCGATGATGCAGTCCAGGGGATACGGAGAAATGCCCTGGATGCGGTACTGCAGGGTGACGTCGCCGGTTTCATCCAGCAAGATCGGGTAAGTCAAATCAAAATTATCGACAAACCGGCGCACCACAGCGGTGTCTTCCCGGGTGTTGACGCCCAAGACCTGCACCAGGCTGCTATCAAAGGATTGATGAAAGGTGTTCACTATGTCCGACAACTCCGGACCGCAGACCGGTCACCAGGAGGCAAAAAAGGCCAGGATGACAATTTTCCCCCGGTAATCCTCCAGCGAGTGAATATTGCCGTCCAAACCGGCCAGGGTAAAGGAAATGGCGCTATCCCCGGGAGAGAGCCGCGACTCCCCGCCAAAGACGCTCATATTCTTCTGGCCTTCATCGGGGTCATTGGAAATAAATTGTAGTAAACCGAAACTTGTGCCAATTCCGGTGGGAATGAATGTAGCGGTTACCTCGGACATACTTCCCGGCGGCACTGTAAGCGCAGTCGGCTGAACGGAGAATCGAAAGTTGGTGCTGTTAATATTGGTGATCTGCAACGGCGTTTCGCCCATATTATGAACTTGTATTTGTTGATCAATCGGCACACCGACGCCGCGGAAGCCGAAATCGTGCACGGTGGGCCGGAGCTGGATATCCGGCGTAAGGGCCGGCTGAAAGGTGAAGGTGCGGAAAAACCACCAGTCGGTCACGAAAACCCGCCCGTTGAGTGCGGCAATCCCCATGGCCCGGGTCGGGGTGTCTTCGGTGGCCATCAAAACCGGCCGGGTCGGATCGCTGACATCCACGGCTTCCACCAAATCCCAGTTGGCGGTAAACACCGCGTCCCCGTCCACTGCCAGGTGGTTGGTAATGCCGAATTGGGTGGCGTAATTGGAAAGAAGCGCCGGCACGGCAGGCTGACTCACATCGATAATATCAAACCCGGAGGAGCCGACCGCAACATAAGCAAGCTGGTTTACCACGGTTACTTCTTTGCTGTAGCCGCTGGTCGGCAGAGCGCCGATCAGTTGGGGATTGTCCGCCTGCGCGAGAGAATAAATTTTCAATCCGGAGAGACCGTCGGCAACAAACAGATTACCACCGTCTATAAAGACATCCCAGGCGTTATCGGAGCTGGTGATGGTGCGCACATGCGCCGGGGCGTTGGGATCACTGATATCGATGACCTCCAGCCCGTCTCCATGCGCAGCCGCGTAAGCGTAATTCCCGCTAAACTCAATACCCTCATAAGAATAGTTGCTGTGCTGGTAGCGGATTCGCAAAGCCGGTTGGGTAAGGTTCGATAAATCCAGGAAATCCAGGCCGTCTTCCCGGGCCGCGGCAATGGCTAAGTTGCCGCGCGCCGCCCCGTTATAGTAGCGCTCCCAGATGCTCCCCGGATCGTAGCGCCCCACTAAAAAGGGATTGGAAATATCGGAGACATCCATCAGCAGGAATCCGCCGACTCCCAGCACGTAGACAATGTCCGGATTGTCGGGATAGACTTCTGCGTCCAAAATTTCGGCAAAGAATTGAAATCCGACCGATCCCTGGTCAATGATCTCATCCTGGGCCCATAAGATGGTGCTGCACAAAAGAATATAGAGTATCCTTCGGATCATGATCGCGCCTTCCTATTTTTGCAAAACAAATTTGCCGGTTTCCCGTTCTGCACCGGCCTGCAGGGTAAACAGGTAGATCCCGCTGGCTTGCCGGTTTAAGTTGAGCGCAAACTCCTGCCGGCCGGCCGGGAATACCGCGCTCCGGGACCATATTTGTTGGCCGGTGGTGTTGTAAACGGTCAGTTTCACCGGGTTTGTTCTGGCCAGTTGAAAGCGAATTTTTACCTGGCTGTTAAAAGGATTGGGGTAAGGCCCAAGGAGGGTGAGCGTGCGCGGCAATTGTCCCGTTGGCGGAGATTCCGCAATTCCGGTAATGCTGACCAGGCTGTCCACGATGCGCACGAAACGGGGAATATTGAACCCGGTCTCCAGGTGCACAACAATTCCCTGCCGGTTGATAATTGCGTTGGAAGGAAAGGCCAGAAAACCGTAATCATTGAAGACGGCAAAATCCCGGTCGCGCAGGATGGGATAGGTGATCCCGGTAAGATTGACGAAATTTCGGATTTGCCAAAGAGAATCTCCCACGCTGGCGCCAATCACGGTAACTCCCTGGTTTTGATACACCTGCCAGATGGAATCTTCCAATAATGGCGATTCAATTTGGCAGGGTCCGCACCAGGAAGCAAAAAAGTTAAGCACAATTATCTGGCCGCTGAAGTCGCCCAGGCTATGATACACCCCGTTGGTGTCGGGCATGGAAAAATCGGGTGCGGGGTTTCCCACGACCGCCTGGGCAAAAAGGCCGTAACTGCCGGCAAGCAAATATATGATGAGAAGTATTTTTTTCATTGCGGTCCCCAGTTGTCATTTCTGGTTTTTGGCGCTTTCGGTAAGATGTTTGTCAATTAAAGCGTTTTGCGATCTTTAAAATGTAAGTTGGCGTACGCAACACTTCATCAATGGGAACAACAACAGTTTGCGTAAACTACTCATTTTGATTGGATTATTGCCAATAAATTTTTACCTTTTCCCAATTCTTGGGAAGCTAACTTTTGGGATGTGATGGAATCAAGCTCTATTCCCGGTCAGAAAGATAGGGTGGATGTACTGAAAACACGCAGTATTTGGTATACCATTGGGAGGATACTTTTCGGGGCGCTTTCGCTGCTGGGTATTTTGGGGTTTAGTATTGCTACGGGCCGCTACCTGGCGATGCATCTGCAAATTCCGCGCTACCTGGTGGCTTTCACCAGCGGCGTTTCGCTATACTCGCTGGCCTGGTTCCTCTACCTGAGGCCCCGGGGCGACTTCTGGAAGACCGTTGAACATGAAATTACCCACGCGGTGTTTGCCTTGCTGTTTCTGCAACGGGTGCGCAGTATTCACATTGAACGGGACGGCGACAGCCATATCCGGGTAGACAATGTCCGGCAAAATTGGTTTGTAGGCCTGGTTCCCTACTTGTTCTCGCCCCTGCTTTTCATGGCATTATTGATCAAACTTTCCTTCCCGGTAGCCTATCAATCGCTGCCCAACGTATTTTTAGGCGCGGCATTAATGTTTCACCTGATCGGAGTCATCCGCCAATTTCACCGGCTGCAACCGGATATCCGCTCCAACGGAATGCTCTTTTCAATACTGGTGGTGGTGTGTTTTAATTTGATTTGGATAGGCGTCTGCCTGGCCTCGCTGCGGGGAGAGTGGCAGAATGTCTTTGATTACCTGATGGTAGGATCGGAGTCATCCTGGCAGGTTTTCCTGGATGTTACCTCTGTGATTTGGAAGCCGATTGACAGCCTTATTAAGCGCTTCTCGTAAGACAATTTTTCTTAATCAGCGGCCAAAAGCGCTCAATCTCCCGGTAAATCTCCTGGAAAGTTTTTCGGTACTCACTAATGTTGCGGCCGTAAGGGTCCATGATGGAGCGCTCGGCTCGCGGCTCTTCTACCCCGTATTCCTTTAAGGTAAAGATGCGATCTTTTAAGTGAGGAAAGATTTGCTGCAGGTCGTTTCGGTGCTCGGTGGTCATGCACAGCACCAGGTCGGCGTTGTTCATCGAAGGCAGATCAACCGGCCGGGAGCGGTGGCCGGAAGCATCCAGGCCATGCTCCCGGCAAACTTCTACGCTGAGAGGAGAGGCCGGCGCGTCATGAACTGCCCAGGTGCCGGCGGATTCCACCTGGATCTCTTCCTCCAATCCTTCCTTCATAACGAAATGCATTAAAATACTGTTGGCCATAGGAGTGCGGCAGATATTCGCAGTGCAGATAAAGAGAACCGTATACATCACAGCATTATTCCTCTGTAAGCTCCATGCAAAGTGTATCTAAACAATTGACAGCACTTAACATAATAAAAAAGATGCTTAATTTCAATGAGATGGAAATATAAGCGCGCCGCCGGTTTGTTAAGAAGCGCCGCCTCCGCCGTCGCCACTAAAATAATTTTGATGCGCGATTGAAGCATTTCTTTTCCAGCGCTCACATTACTGCCACAGGAAACCTATTCTCCTTCGGGAAAGCATTTTCTGAAAGTTGCTTCGATTTGCTGAAAAGGCGCCGCCCCATCACGAAGAAGTTCCAGCGACGATTTTTGCGGGTCTATTTTGATGACGGTAGATGGGGTTTTCAAGGGACAGATTCCGCTGTCAATGATCAGGTCAACCGCGTTGTAAACCTGCGGGTCTAACAAAGAGGAATCTGCGGCGGGCGGCTGCCCGGATTTATTGGCGCTGGTGGTAATCAGCGCTGCGCCGGCTTGTTTTGCCAGGGCAATGCTGAGCGGGTGATCCGGCAGCCGGAACCCGATGGCCTGCAGCTCTCCCCACTCTCCCGGCAACGGGGCCAAGCGGGGCAGCACCAGGGTGATGGGCCCCGGAAACAACCGGCGTACAAAGCGCTCCAGCGCCGGGCTGCGTTGCCCCGACAGGGTAAAAATCTGCTCCACATCCCACACCAGGATGGAAAAGGGGCTGGCCTGTTCCCTTCCTTTGATGGTCCGAATACGCTCCAGGGCTTCGAAGGCGTTCCAGCGGGCCGCCAGGCCATAGACGGTCTCGGTAGCGTGAAGGAGTACACCGCCGTTGCGGAGACAGGCGGCCGCCTGTTCTACCAGCAGCCTATCGGGATTTTGCGCATCAATGATGATTCTATTCGACATCTGCTTTGTCCAACATTTCCAATGTTTGTTTAAATACATTTTCAACGGATATATTTCGCATACAATCAAAGCTGCCGATGGGGCATTTGTGTCCGCCGTGGCTGCCGCAGGGACGGCAGGCAAGCTGTTTATCTTCGATGACCCGGTCATGCTCGCCGTAGGGATAAAACCCCAGGGCCGGCGCCGTGGCCCCGAAAATTGCCAGAACCGGGGTTTTGACCGCTACGGCCAGGTGCATCGGGGCGCTGTCGTTGCTGATCAGCAAATCCGCCGCCTGCAATAACGCCGCAGATTGTCTCAATGTGAAACGGCCCGCCGCATTATACAGCGGCGCCCCGGCAGTTTTGGCAACCTGCCGGGTAATCTCCTGGTAAGCCGCCCCGCCAACCAATACCACGGCGTAGCCTTCATGCGTCAATCTGCCGGCTAATTCGGCAAAGCGCTCCGGCAGCCAGCGTTTGGTGGCCCAGACGGAACCCGGGGCCAGGCAAATTCGGCGCAACCGGGAAATACCCTGTTGCTCCATCCAGAAATTTACGGCGGTGTGATCTTCCCGGGTGAAGTGGATTTCCGGCAGCCTGCCGGCCTCCGGATCGAGGCCCAGGGGGGCCAGCAGACGCAGGTTCCGATCAATCTCGTGCAAATTTGGGGGGTAGGGGACAACCTCGCTCAGAAGGAATCTCCCGGCGCTGCGGTCGAAGCCGATTCGTCGCCTGCTTCCGGAGCGCCAGGCTAGCAAGGCGCTGCGCAGCGAGCGATGCGGCGCAATGACGGCGTCATAGCGGCGCCTCCGCAGAGTGTGCGCCAAACGCAGAAAAGCTGCGACGCCCCGGTCCGCACCGTGCTTGTCATAAACCAATAAGCGGCTGAGCGCCGGATGGGTTTCCAGCAGGTTTTGGGCGGCAGGGATGGCTAAAAAATCGATTTCCGAATCGGGGAAATGCTGCTTAAGCGCCTGAAGGGTTGGCAGGGTCAGGATGACATCGCCAATAAAAGCGGTTTGGATGATTAGAAATTTGGAGGGTAGGGGAGACACGGCACTCCTTCAGGAAACCTGTTTCAGCACTTCCACCAGTCGATTCAGATCAAACGGTTTGGTTAAATATGCGGATGCGCCAATTTTCGATAAACGTTTTTTCTGACCCAGGTCTTCCAGCCCGGAAGTGATAATCACCGGTAAATCCGGAAAAGGTTTTTTCAGCTCTTTCAATAATTGCTCGCCATCCATATCCGGGAGGGTCAGGTCCAGCACCACGGCGCAGATTTGCTGGGCATGGCGGCTAAATAAATCCAGGCCTTGCGTTCCTGTGACTGCGGTCAAAACCTCATAATTATGAAGGCTTAACAGCTTATTGATCATCCAGAGCAGATCAAAATCGTCTTCTATAAGTAAGACTACATCAGACATAACTTACATTAGTATAATGAGTTAACAACAGTTTATCAAAGAAACGCTTTTTGCTTGTTCCACCGGGAATATGCGCAAATTAATCGATAAAAAACCGACTTTTAGCAAAAATATGAAAAAACTGTTGTCCAAATCAAACCCGGTAAACTTTCCGGGCTTATCTTTACATTGACGAACTGATGGAGGCATTATGAAAACGCGCAACCAGATTCGCTCCGCCTATGATCAAATTTATCGGGAAATTGTTGAGGTGATTCAGCAAATGGGCGGTAATGATTGCATCAAACAGCACCGCCAGCGGAGATCCCGCCTGTACCAGCGTCTCATGGAACTTCAGAAACGCGAGCATCATCTGGATCAAATGGAAAACCGTTTATCCAATCCTCAACATATGGTTTACTAAAACAGGATCAACCCGGCCGCCGGGCCTTGCTGCAAATGCGCTCAACTCTGTCCTGCCGGCTCAGGTATGTTTTTCGATAAACTGCTTTACCAGCGCCTCGATCTCATCGGCGGTTTTGCGGAGGTCTGCTTTGATTTCATCCTCATCCTCCCGGCTTAGATCCACCGGCGCCGCTTCCCAGACCTCTTGCTTGTATTCATAGGGAATACGGGGGAGAGATTCCTGTAAAGACGGGTGCATCAGCACCACATAATCAAAACGCTGGTTGCTGATGACCTGGTAGACTTTAGAGAAGGAATAACTTGGGTCGATGCCGCGCTCGCGCATCACTTCGATTACCAGGTAGTGCACCCGGTCTGCTTGCAATCCGAAACTGTGCACATCAAAATGCTGCCGTCCTAATTTGCGCAGGTACAATTCCGCGATGATACTTCGACAGATATTCTTTTCCGATACAAAACAGACGCTCTCACGCTTATCCATTCGCGACTCCTCCAGATAATCTGCTGTGGGGTGGTTTATTTTAAGTTTTCAGCCAGTTTCACCATAATTGCTTTTTGTACGTGCATACGGTTTTCCGCTTCATCAAAAACGATGGAATTGGGGCTTTCGATCACTTCGTCGGTGATCTCGTCGCCCCGGTGGGCCGGCAAACAGTGCATCACCAAGGCGTTTTTGGAAGCATGGGCCAGTAATTGGGAGTTTAGTTGATAGGGCCGGAAAATTTTGCGGCGCTCTTCGGCCTCATCTTCCTGTCCCATGCTGGCCCACACATCGGTATAGAGCACATCCGCGCCGGAGACGGCTTCCACGGGATCAGCGACCAGTTCGATGGTGCTCAGCCCGGCGTTCAGCGCGCTTTGCAGCGTCTTGGGATCAGGCTGGTAGTCCCGGGGGCTGCTGATGACCAGGTGAATGGGCACCCGGGAAGCAAAGTTGATCCAGGAGTGGGCGATGTTGTTTCCATCGCCCAGGTAGACGATCTTCAAACCGTCCAATTTACCGCGGTGTTCCAGGATGGTAAAGGCGTCGCACATAATCTGGCAGGGATGATTGTAATCGGTCAGCCCGTTAATGACCGGAACCGAGGAGTATTCGGCCAACTCCTCGATATCCGAATGGGCAAACAGCCGGGCCATGATCAGGTCGTTATAGCGGGAGACCACCCGGGCGACGTCTTTGACTGCTTCGCGGGTTCCGATGCCGATATCCTGGGGGGCCAGGTACAGCGCCATTCCGCCCAGTTGGTAGATGCCGGTTTCAAAAGAGATGCGGGTGCGGGCGCTGGGCTTGGCAAAGATCATGGCCAGCGAATAGCCTTTCAGAATATGGTGCTCTTCCCGGCGGTGCGTTTTTTCCTTCAACTCTTTAGTCAGGTCGAAAATCTCAAAAATTTCCTCACGGGTCAGTTCCGCAATCGATAAAAAATCCTTATTCATCTTCGCTCTCCTTTTTCCTCGCAATCGTTACAGGATGTACTTCCGCAAGTCTTCATCTTCAACAATATCTTTTAGTTTGTTATGCACAAATTCCCCGGTGATGACGACTTTCTTTTCCTCGACCCGGGGCGCATCAAAAAGCAAATCTTCCAAGAGGGTCGACATGATGGTGTGCAGGCGTCTCGCCCCGATATTCTCCGCTTTGGCGTTGACGTAACTCGCCGTTTCGGCGATTTTATGGATCGCATCTTCCGTAAATTCCAGGGTAATCTCCTCGGTGGCCAGCAATGCGGCGTACTGCTTGGTCAGCGCGTTTTCCGGCTCGGTGAGAATTTTGATGAAGTCATCGGTGGTCAGGCTGTCTAATTCCACCCGGATGGGGAAGCGGCCCTGCAATTCCGGGATCAAGTCCGACGGTTTGGATACATGGAACGCCCCGGAGGCAATAAAGAGAATGTGATCGGTTTTGACCATTCCGTATTTGGTCATCACCGTGGTTCCTTCCACCACCGGGAGCAGGTCGCGCTGCACGCCTTCGCGGGAAACGTCCGGGCCGTGTTTGGCGCTGCTGCCGGCAATTTTATCGATCTCATCCAAAAAGACAATTCCGGAGTTCTGCACCCGCTGCAGGGCTATCTGCACCACTTCTTCCATATCGATGAGCTTCTGAGCCTCCTGCTGGGTGAGAATTTGCAGCGCTTCCGGCACTTTGACGGTGCGTTTCTTAACTTTTTTGGGCATAAAGTTGCCGAACAATTCCTGGAGGTTAATCCCCATTTCTTCCATTCCGCCCGGGGAGAAGATTTGCATGGTCGGCATGGTTTCCGCCGGGGTGTCGATCTCCACGGTGCGCTCATTCAATTCGCCCTTCATCAGCATTTGCCGGAACTTGGTGCGGGTGCGCTGATATTGAGTTTCGGTGCGCTCCGGTTCACCTTCCCCGGGGTTGAATCCCCTGGGAGCTGCGGGGGCGGGCAGGAGGATATCCAGCAATCTTTCTACCGCCATTTCTCGGGCCTGATCTTCCACGGCCGCCTTTTTTTCCTCCCGGACCATGTTCAGCGCAAAATCCACCAGGTCGCGGATCATGCTCTCCACATCCCGGCCCACATAGCCCACCTCCGTAAACTTAGAGGCCTCTACCTTGATGAAAGGCGCATTTGCCAGCCGGGCCAGCCGCCGGGAAATTTCGGTTTTCCCAACCCCGGTCGGGCCGATCAGGATAATGTTATTGGGCATGATCTCTTCCCGAAGGTGCCCCTCTACCTGCTGACGCCGCCAGCGGTTACGCAGCGCGATGGCCACCATGCGCTTGGCGTTGTGTTGTCCGATGATATATTTATCAAGCACCTTGACGATATCAGCAGGCGTTAGTTCTCCGCTTAGTTTTCCGATGGTTCCTCCCATAATCCTATTTCTCCAGGGTAAGCACATTAATATGATGATTGGTATAGATGCAGATGTCCGCGGCAATGCCCAGCGATTTGCGAACGATGTCTTCGGCAGAGAGGGTAGGATCATCCTTCAGCGCCCGGGCGGCCGCCAGGGCATAAGGGCCGCCGGAGCCGATGGCCAGAATCCGGTCGTCCGGTTCCAGAACATCGCCGGTTCCGGAAATAATTAAGGCCGATTCCCGGTTCGCCACAGCCAGCATCGCTTCCAGACGGCGCAGGAAACGGTCGGTGCGCCAATCTTTGGCTAATTCCACCGCCGCCTTGGTTAAATTTCCGCTAAAGTGCTCTAACTTTTCTTCAAAGCGCTCGAACAGGGTAAAGGCGTCTGCTGCCGCGCCGGCAAAACCGGCTACCACCTGATCCCGGTACAGTCGTCGAATCTTATTCCCTTTATGCTTCATCACCGTGTTGCCAAAGGTTACCTGGCCGTCGCCGCCTAAAGCGACTTCGCCGTTTTTGATCAACCCCAAAATTGTGGTGGCGTGAAATTGAGTCGGTCCGTTGGTCATTTATAATACTCCTGTCGTAAATCGGGCTGCAAATGTACGTATTTTAAGATATGATCACAATTAAAACTCCAAAATCTGATATGGGAATTTGGTTTCTCAAGGTTGAAATCGACTGTCCTGGGAAAATGAGCGAACAGAAAAGAGTTTGGTCGAGGAGAGAAGAATAAAGGTATTTGTGTAGCTCAGGACAGGGAAACCGTTGAAACGGTTAAAAACGTGGCAACTTTTCATTAACACCGGGATTAATCCCGGTGTTAATGAGAAACCATAGAAGAAAATAGCCGTTTTAACGGCTTTCATACTTATTGCTACACAAATACGAATAAAGTATTGGAGAATCGGGGTACATGAGTATTGGAAACTATTTTCCGGCACTCCATCACCCCGCCAATCCATACGTC
>JAJRYW010000274.1 GCA_024275555.1 Calditrichota bacterium
ATAATCGTCGCGGGGGTGTTTGTTTCCGCCAGGACAACCACCCCGCTAAAGCCGTCTTCCCCTCCCCGGGCGTAGGAAACCGGCCCGGGAAAGGCCCACGAATTGGTGGAAATGCAGAAAAATATCAAGGTAAAAAACAGATAAAAATGAAGGGAGAAAGATGCACGTCGCATGGCCGCCTCCTCTGAAAGAATTTTACGGATAGCTGTCATCTATAGTTAAGGGAATAATGGTCGGATAAAACCATAAAACGCCCCACCCGCCCGGAGGTTCCGGGGTGGACAAAATCGGATCGATTTTAGCAAGCGGGCATGAACATCAAATCATGCCCGCCGTTTAAAACTAAGCGCTTTCGCGCACTTTCCCCAGCCGGGGTGTCTTTGACAGAATAAATCAACATCCTGGCAACCGGGAATGTAAATTGAGACTCCGGAAGGGGCTACACGTAATCATTCACCGGGCCGTAGAGGTGGAAGAACCCGTTCATCAGCACGCCGTTGACGTCCCCGGCAGAATGGGCCACACCGCCGCTGATCAGCAAGTTGCCGATTTCTTTAGAGCGCTGCAAATAACGGATAGCCAGTTTAGCGCCGTTGCTGTCCTGCTGGCGAAGCGCGGCAAAGTAGGCGGCCAATTTTGCTTCTTTTTCGGCATCTTTCACCAAGACTTTCCAGGGAGCATGTCCCTCCGGCAACGGGCCAAGGTAAGCATCGGCTTTGTCTTTCCAGTCGCCCTCATCGAGACGCCGGTATTCACCCCGGTTCAAATCATAGACCGCTGTGGGCTTGCCGGCCTCATACTTCAAGAAACCGTCCTTCTGGCTGCCGTCGGAAAACTGGCCGCCTTTGACGCCTTTTTCGATCAGCGCATCGATCAAATCGCTGTGCAGGTTTTCGTCCGGAAAATGGGGATTCATGATTTTCAAAATGCTCTGGAAGACGTCCAGTCCCACGTAATCAATCAATTGGAAAATCCCCATCGGCCGCACCAGGAACTCCTGGCTGACCCGGTTTACCGCATAAATTGCCCCGGCAAAACCCAGTTCATCAACCAACTCTTCCGCCTGGCGGATGCCGTGCAGGCCGTCGCGCATAAAATGGCCGTTGCCGATAAATCCGGCCACATCGTTGGAAGGGATGATGATTTTTTTGAGGCGCTTACCTAACTCGCGGGAGAGTTCCGGTAAATCCGGCCGGATGGTTTCCGGGATGATCAGCTCCACCAGGCGCTGCACGGCCGGCGGATTGTAAAAGTGAAACCCGATGATCCGGCCCTCCAGACCAACCCGCTGATCCAGTTCTTTAATGGGAATCGAGGAGGTGTTGCTGAAGAAATAGGCGTCCGGGGAACACTGCTCTTTTAATTGGGAAAACACTTTGACCTTCAGATCGAGGTTTTCCAAAATCGCTTCGAAAATCATGTGCACGTCTTTGACTTCGGCAAGATCGGTAACCGGGTAAAGAATACTGCTCAAATCTTCTACAAACTTCGCTGCAACCGCTTCTTCCCCGGAAACGCCGGTATAAATTCCTTCCAATGTTTCCAGGTTTTTCTGTGCAAACTTCGCCGCTTGTTTTTTGAGATATTTTTGCAGCCCCTCCAGCGCCCCGGGATTGACATCCATCAGCACCAGTCGGTAGTCCTGCGAGGATTCTCCGTTTTGGAGCATCTGCATGGTCATCTCCCGGGCCAACAGCAGAGAAATCCCGCTGCCCATTTTTCCTCCCGCTCCCAACACCGCTACCCGGTGCAGTCGTTCTGATAAGGTCATTTTCTTTCTCCTTTCAATGTTTGTTAGCTCGCTATTCTATATGTTCAAAGTTTATCGCCGCGAAGACGCCGAGGTCGCAAAGGGTTTTAAGGGTTCCGGAGATTAGTACATCATGTGGTGCTATTTTTATTCAAGACATTTATATCCCTACTCAGATATTCTTGATTTGTAACTACTCAGGTGTTATTGCCAATGGCGTATAATTCCCCTCACCCCGTCCTTCGCTTACGTTTCGGTCGCCCCTGACCCTGGGGAAGAGAGGAAGGGGGGGAGAGGGGCGCATGTCAAATTGCACAATGGAAAGCCGTTAAAACGGCTATGTAATAATTTCTTTCTCATTAACACCGGGCTTAAGCCCGGTGTTAATAACATCTTGCACCGATCATTTAACCGTTTCAATGGTTTTTAAAAAATGTCTGTAAAATACAATTTGTCATGCGCCCGGGGAGAGGGATTCAACTGTCATATATACAGATGCTTAAGCTATGAACAAACCGATTTACACAAGATTTCTTTTAAAGAGCAGTCTGCCAACAACCTGAGTAGTTTGATAATATTAAACTTATCTCCCCCCGGATGATTTGAAAAACCGTTGAAACGGTTACGACAATTGAACGTGCATGTTAATCTCACCGGGTTGAAACCCGGTGTTAATGATGAATTTCCGGCCAACAGTGGGTCTCATCCCGATTCGCCCTTGTAGATAAGGTGAAAACTCCAGATGTTTTACATCATTTTAGTTCAATAATTTCAATAAACTATCAGGTAATTTAACATTGTCAAGGTAGTTGCCTTGATTTTAATAGCTTACTCATTGCTTCGCGGCCCTGGCGGCCTGGCGGCAATTTTTGAGCGGTGGAAAATATAAAACGCGGGAAGAATTTTTCCAAGCTTATCCGGGATTAGGTGTCGCGGTGAACTACCGGCCGGATCGGTAAAGGTTCTCCAGGCGGGCCAGGGTATGCTTAAGCTGGAAGCGCTCTTCCACCCGGATACGCCCGGCAACGCCCAGGCGGCGGCGCAGGCTGGGCGTGTTGATCAGCCGCAGCGATGCTTCGGCAAGCAGGTTGGGATTTTTTACCGGGATCAAAACTCCGCTGACATCTTCGTGCACGAACTCATCGGTTAGTTTGCTGCGGGCGGCAACCACCGGGAGACACATCGCCATGGCTTGCAGCAGCGTCGAGGCCGTTGTGGGACGATGAACCAGGTAGAGGAAAATATCCAGGGCGGCCAAAAAACGGAGCGGCTCCGGATAATACCCGGTGAAGATCACCTCATCGTGCAGGCCCAACTCTTCGTAGGCGTAAGTCCGGAGCGCTTCCCGGTAAGCCGCCTGCTCCGGCGCGGCCTCCCCGGCGATCAGGAAATATACCGGCTGGCGCGCTTTACGAACCACCGTACGGACCACCCGGAGCATCTCCATGTGCCCTTTGTGGGGATGCAGCCGCGAGAGCATTCCCATGACAATGGCGTTTCCGGGGATATTCCACTCCCGCCGGACAGCCAGCTTATCGTAGTGATCGGGATTGTATTGCTCCAACTCGATCCCCATCGGCAAGACATGCAGCTTTTGGAGCGGCCACGGCGGCCGGAAACGGAGCGCTTCTTTTTCCTCCCCGGAGGACAGCAATACCCCGCTGATGCGGTTGGCGAGCAAGCGCGCCCCCAGGGGGAGATGGCGCAGTTTTTCCCGGTCGACTTCGCTGAGAAAAATCTTTCCGTTCCACCCGGCTAAGCGGCTTGCCCAGAGAGTCAATGCCAAATCCCGGGTGGAGAAACAGTGCAGGATATCCAAATTTGTCTCCCGCAGCAGCCCGGCGAGTTGCCTCATGGACTTCAGCGACAGCCGGGCGGAAGAGATTGCCGGCGCCGCCTTAATTTCCAGGGAAGCCGCCTCCGCCAGAAGCGGCGAGCCGGGAGAGCCGATCAATTCTATCCGATGCCCCTGCTGCCGGAGTCCCCGGGCCAGCCGAACCAACCTGGTATAGAGCGGATTCCGCCCCGAACCGCTATAAACCCATCCAATCTGCATAGCTGTGCTTCCTGGCCTGTTATGCACCCTTCCGGCGCCCCATTGCGCCTGAATATTTAAATCGGATAAAGCGCCGAAATAGTGAATCGGGACCGTATCCCCCCGGGCGAAAAACGCTCTTTCTGCCATTGAAAGAGCGATACGCGCCGAAACATTTTTCTCTAAAAACTTGTTTCTTCTAAATGTAACATCACCTATATTTATTTGACCGCCCGTGTGTGTTAAAAACCGCGCGGGAAACAATCTAAAACGCCGGCAACCGCCGGATTCGGAATGACTCGAAAATGGAGTGCCAAATCATGAATATTATACTTATTTCCGTAGCTGCAATAGCAGGGGTGCTGGCGGGTTTTGCCATTGCCTTCCTGCTACAGAAACAGCGTCAGGCCAGCGCCCGCCACAAGGCCGAAGAAATTGTCGAACAAGCGCGTCGCACTGCCGGCAAGCTGGAAAAAGAGGCTTACATCAAAGCAAAGGAACGCTTCCAGCGGGAACGCGGCCAATTGCAAAAACAGCTTAAACAGCGCGAGGCGGAGATTGCCCGCGGAGAGGAGAAGCTGCGCCGCAAGTTCAAGGAGTTGCACAAAATGGAGAACAACGTGCGCGACCGTGAATCCTCCTTGAACAAACTTCAGCGTAAAATCGACGATATCCAGGCCCGGATTGCCGAACAGGAACAGCGCGCCCGGGAAATAGTGGAAGAGCAAATTAAGCGCCTGGAATCTCTGAGCGGTCTGAACCGGGAAGACGCCCGGAAACACCTGGAGAAGCTCCTGCTGACCCAGGTAAAATCGGAACTGGCGCAAACGGTGATGGATATGAAGCGCGAGGCCCAGGACAAGGCCCGCTGGGAAGCCAAAGAGGTGCTGGCCTTTGCCATCGAAAGAATGGCCACCGATTACACTATGGAATCGACCCTGGTGTCGGTCTCCCTGCCGAACGACAACTGGAAAGGTCTGATTATCGGCCGCGAAGGCCGCAACATCAAAGCCTTTGAGGCGGAAACCGGCGTGAAGGTGATTGTGGACGACACCCCGGAAACCGTGGTGATGTCCAGCTTCGATCCGGTAAAACGCGAAGTCGCCCGCCTGGCCATGGAAGCGCTGATCAAAAAGAAGAACATCAACCCCAAGGCGATTGAGCAGGAAGTGGCCCGGGCCCAGAAACAAGTGGAAGCCAGCATCAAGGAAGCCGCAGACGAGACCCTGCGGGAACTCAAGATTAAAAATGTACACCCGGAAATGAAAAACTACCTGGGCCGCTTAAAATACCGCACCAGCTACGGCCAAAATATTCTCCAGCATTCCAAGGAAGTGGCCTGGCTGGCCGGCAACATGGCCGCAGAGTTGGGATTGGACGTCGATTTAGCCCGCCGGGCCGGCTTGTTCCATGATATCGGCAAAGCGGTCAGCAACGACACCACCATCATCCAGTCGTTTGTTCCCGGAACGCTCGCCAGCATCTGCGCCCCCGAATGCCTGCTTCACCTCCATCCTATGGTCTGCGACGCGCATCGCGCTCGCATCTACGG
>JAJRYW010000275.1 GCA_024275555.1 Calditrichota bacterium
AAGTTATTCCACGACTTTTCCTGGCAGAAGCATAAACTGTCGAACGGGTTCGAGACCCAAAGCTCAGTCATGCTTTCTGGCAGGAAAATAATGTCTTGGTTGACAACTTTCCAGCTCACTTTAATTATACGAAGCTCAGCCAGCAGTCCCAGCCAGGAGGCTGAGCTTGTCGAAGCCGGTAGTGCCTGAAAAAGTGTCGTTTATTCAATACCATTTACTTATATCACAGCCGGGCCAAAACTGCCGGCCCGGCTGCCCCTCCGGTTACCCCTCCCCGTATCTGGTAGGAGCTTTGCCAATTCCATACCAGCGCTGGCGCTATTCCGCAACCTTTACAAACTATGGCAAACAAGGCAATAGACGGGAGTACAATTAGGAAATCTCCAAAACTCCAATTACTTCTTTGGAAATTTTTAAAAAAGCGGAGAACGGCTAACGATCGGTATCGCGGGAAGAGAGGCCTAATTTTTGAATACGGGAATAAAGGGTGTGGTAATTCATCCCTAACAGCCGGGCAGCGTCCTTAATATTGCCTCCGGCGTCCTTCAGGGTGGTTTCGATGATCCCTTTAATGCGGGCTTCTAACGCAGAAGCATCGGGATCAACTCGTGCGGTAATGCGCCGGTCGACCAACTCATAGCAAAGCAGCGGGCCGGGCTGAAAGGCAATTTGCTGCTTAATAAAATTTTCCAGTTCGCGCACATTGCCCGGCCAGTCATACTTCAGCAAAAAGCTCTCCAGGGCTTCATCGATCCCGGAGATCGCCTTGCGGTATTTCTCACTATAGAGCTTCACAAAGTACTGGGCGAGCGGCAGGATATCCGCCAGGCGCTCGCGCAGGGGAGGCAGGTCGTAGCGAAAAGCGCTGATCCGGTAATACAGGTCGGAATGAAATTGCCCGGATTGGCACAAGAGTTCCAGATCGCGGTTGGCAGCAACGATGACCTGGCATTGCAACCGAACCACCCGATCACTGCCGACCGGGCGGAACTCCCGTTCCTGGAGCACCCGCAGCAGCACGGCCTGCACCGGTAGGGGGAGCTTGTCGATTTCATCCAGGAAAACGGTTCCCCTGCCGGCGGTTAAGAAGACCCCTTTTCGTTCCGATTGCGCTCCGGTAAACGCTCCCCGGGCATGCCCAAAAAGGGTAGAGGTAATCAAGTCGGGATTTTCCGCCCCCAGGTTGACCGCGCAGAAGGGCGCCCCGGGAGGTGAAAGGACGCCGTGAAGATAACGGGCGGCCAACTCTTTTCCGGCGCCGGTCTCTCCCAAAAGCAGGGCAATTTCCTGGCGGGGATGCATCCGGCATCTCTGGAGCAGATTTAACATAGCCTGACTCCGGGGCGGGCAACCGGGGAAATCCTGGTCATCAACAAGCGGCAACTGGTTTAACTGCTTCTGTAATATCCGGATGGTGGTTGCATAGGAAAAATCATCCAGCGGGTAGGGCAGCAGTTGCCGCAAGCGCAGGTAGGGAATCCGGGAGATTTGAATGCGGCCCCGGTGCAGGCCCACCCGCTCCGTAACGCCGTCCAGATTCACTTCGCTCCAGGCCGGTTCCCGGGTGGGATAGTAAAACTTGGGCCGGCATAATTCATATTCTTTGGGCACGATGACATGAATCAATTCATCATATTGTCGCCCCATCAGCATCATGGCCACGCCAAGATAAAAGCTCATACTCTTCCTCCCGCCGGAGAGACAGGCGTGCAAAACCGCGTCAGGGTGATGGGTAAGTTGGCGCACCAGGGCAATAACCTGGTCGGGGAAGAATAAATTCTCAACATCTTCGGAGACATCGCTTAAGAGCGTCTCGGCGTCGTCTTTCGCTACTACGATGGTCGTTTCGTCAAACCGGATCTTTTTGCGGGCGAGGCCATACTCGCGGCACAACTGGTCAAACGGCCCGTCCGGGCAAAGCAGCTTTTCATCAAGCACGGTTTGTTTTCCGACCGAGGTGGTCATCACCCAAACCTCGCTGACAGGAATCTTTTCCACGATCCTCAATTGATAAAATGCTTCGGAAATAATCGCCGGAGAGATGCCGGTCATTACTAAGAGGATGTGTTTCCGGGTTGCCATTTGCAAAACCTCGTCGGGTAATGGAAACTCAATTTAGAACACCCAACCCGGATGGACAAGCCTCAACCGCAAATCGACCGATTTTGCTGTGCGTCCTAATAAAAGAGAGGCTCCCGAATTCTCGAGAGCCTCTCCTGGTGGCGTCTCCCAGAGTTGAACTGGGGACACACGGATTTTCAGTCCGTTGCTCTACCGACTGAGCTAAGACGCCATCCATATTGGCCGGAAAATATACGTTCTGGCTTTCTTAAAATCAAGCGCTTTTTAGCGACTTTTGCTAAAGTTTTGCTGCTCCGGAACCGACCTCAACTAAGAATGTTTGCAGGGACGAATTTTTCCGGTACGACTTCCATGAATCTGCAACTGGGCGCCTCGAAACAGCAATCCGTTCTAAACCAGCACCCGAATTTTCAAAACACAGGCGGGCTAAACAAATGCTTTTACTCCTCTCAGACAAGGCGGATACCGCTGCAAAAATTAAAGAAGATTTAACGCGAGAGGGGTTTACCACCGAGGTGGTAAAAAACTTTGCCGAAGCGATTGTCAAACTAAATTCCGGGACTTCCTACGAACTTATCCTCATCGATTTTGATTATGCCGAGCAAGATGTTTTTGATGTTTGCCAGAAGATCAAAAAAGGACCCGCCCAAAAGATCATCCCCCTGGTGGGCATCCTCAATCGCAGCCGCGTGGCCGATAAATTCCTGGCCTTTGAATTAGGGGTGGATGATTTTATCCTGATGCCCTATTCGCCCCTGGAATTTCAGCTTAAAATACGCTCGCTGCATCGCATTGCCGAACTGCAAACCCGCTTGCAGCAGAAAGAAGATCAGCTGGAGAACCTGCAAAACATCCAGCACCTGACGGTCACCCTGAACCATTACATCAACAACGCGCTGACGCCGCTCTACTTTGCGGTGCAGATGGCTAAGGACAAATCGCCCGAAGACGCCCTGCGTATCCGCACCATTGCCCGGGAGACCGTGGAGTTTATCAGCAAGGTGCTGCAAACCCTGCAAGAAATTGTGGATTCCGGGAAAATAAAAGTGCTTACCGAGGGCGTCTACAAAGATATGATGCTCGATATCGAGCAGGAACTCGACAAGCTCATCAAAAAAGTGAAGCCCGCCGGAAAGAAGTAGCCCTTCGGAATTTTTATCGAAAAAATATCCTGCTGCTTCCGGTGTTCTGCGCCGGAAATAATTTGGGAAGCTCCGGACCCCGGTGTAGGCTCTCACAAATCGGGATGTGTGGCAGAGCCTCAAATGAGCGATCCAGTGCGGGAGCACTGGATCGAGGTTAAACACTGGATCAAGGTTAACAAAACAATTTGCCTAAGAGATCATCGGGTTGGCTTTTTCCGGATCAATTCCCAACTCTTTAATCGCTTTGGCGACGACGCTCATGGGCAACTCGCCTCTGCCGGCCAATTGGTAAAGCACCGCCAGGGTGATAAACTCGGCGTCGATCTCAAAAAAGCGCCGCAACGCTTCGCGGGTTTCACTGCGCCCGTAGCCGTCGGTTCCCAGCGAGAACAAGCCGCCCGGTACCCATTTGGCAACCTGGTCGGCCATCACCTTCAGGTAATCCGACACCGCCACCACCGGTCCCTCTTCCTTTTCCAGCAGTTGAGTAAGATACGGTTTGCGCGGTTTCGATTCCGGATGGAGCAGATTCCAGCGCTCCACCTCCAGGGCCTCGCGGCGCAATTGATTAAAGCTGGTGGCGCTCCAGACATCCGCCGCCACCTCATACTTTTCCGCTAAAATCTGCTGGGCGCGCAAGGCTTCCCGCAGGATGGCGCCGCTGCCTAAAATATGGGCTTTGGGACGGGCCTTCCGCTTTCCTTTGGGCTTGGCGGGCATCTCGGCAAATTTATACAACCCTTTGATGATCCCTTCTTCCACGCCTTTGGGCATAGCCGGCATGGGGTAGTTTTCATTTCCCACGGTGATGTAGTAAAAGACATCCTCGCGGTCCCGGTACATGCGCCGCAAGCCGTCCTGGATAATCACGGCAATTTCGTAGGCCCAGGCCGGATCGTAGGTGATGCAATTGGGCACGGTGCTGGCCAGAACATGGCTGTGGCCGTCCTGGTGCTGCAAACCTTCGCCCATCAGGGTGGTGCGTCCCGCGGTGCCGCCGATTAAAAATCCGCGCCCGCGCTGATCGCCAAAAGCCCAGGCCAGGTCGCCTACCCGCTGGAATCCGAACATGGAGTAGAAGATAAAGAAGGGGATCATATCCACCCCGTAATTTGCGTAGGCCGTGCCGGCCGCGGTAAAAGAGGCCATCGACCCGGCTTCGGTAATGCCCTCCTCTAAAATCTGCCCGTCTTTTGCTTCCCGGTAGTATAAAAAAGTATCGGCGTCGACTGGCTCGTACAACTGGCCGGAGTGTGCATAAATTCCCACCTGGCGGAACAGGAATTCCATTCCGAAGGTGCGGGCTTCATCCGGCACAATCGGCACGATCCGTTTACCGATTTTAGGATGTTTGATGGCCTGGGAGAGGAGCCGCACCACCGCCATCGTGGTGGAAACTTCCCGCTCGCTGCCGCTCAAAAATTCGTTGAAAAAGTGCAGGTCCGGCGTCTCCAGCGGCTCGGTGAGCACTTTGCGCTGCGGGACAAAGCCGTTCAGCTTGCTGCGGCGATCTTTTAAATACTGAATCTCGGGACTGTTCTCATCCGGTCGATAGAAGGGGGCCTCGGCGAGCCGGTCGTCCGGGATGGGGATGTCAAAACGGTCGCGGAAACGGCGCATCTCCTCGTCGTTCAATTTCTTTTGCTGGTGGGTAATGTTCTTGCCTTCTCCGGCTTCCCCCAGGCCGTATCCCTTGATGGTGCGGGCCAGAATGACCGTCGGCGCCCCGGTGTTTTCCATGGCCGCTTTGTAGGCTGCATACACCTTGGCCGGATCGTGCCCGCCCAGGCGCAATTTTTTCAGTTGCTCATCGGAGAGGTGCTCCACTAATTGAAGCAGTTCTGGATACTTGCCGAAGAAGTGCTGGCGCAGATAGGCGCCCGATTCCACGATGTATTTTTGGAAATCCCCGTCCACAATTTCGTTGAAGCGTTTCAGCAGGAAATTTCCGGCGTCTTTTTCGAACAGGGGGTCCCAATCTTCCCCCCAGAGCACCTTGAGGACATTCCACCCGGCCCCGCGAAAGACGGTTTCCAGTTCCTGGATAATCTTGCCGTTGCCGCGCACCGGGCCGTCCAGCCGCTGTAAATTACAGTTGATGACGAAGATTAGGTTGTCCAGCTTTTCCCGGCTGGCCAGGGTAATTGCCCCTAACGCTTCCGGTTCGTCGGTTTCCCCGTCGCCCAAAAATGCCCAGATATGCTGGTTGGTGGTGTCCTTCAAACCGCGATCGGCAAGATAGTTTGCGAAACGAGCCTGGTAGATCGCCGAGATGGGCCCCAGCCCCATCGACACGGTGGGGAACTCCCAGAAATCGGGCATCAGCCAGGGATGGGGATAGGAAGACAAACCGCCCTTTTTCTCCAGTTCGCGCCGGAAGTTCTGCATCTGCTCCACCGAAATTCGCCCCTCTAAAAAAGCCCGGGCGTAAATTCCCGGCGAACCGTGTCCCTGCATGTAGATCAAATCGCCGTCAAAACCGTCTCCTTTGCCGCGGAAACAGTGGTTAAAGCCTACCTCGTAGAGGGTTGCCGAGGAAGCAAAAGTGGAGATATGCCCGCCCAGCCCCGGAAAGCGCTTGTTGGCCCGGGTGACCATGGCCATAGCATTCCAGCGGATAATGCTCTTGATGCGGCGCTCGATGGGGCGGTCTCCCGGGTAGGGCGGCTGCTGGGAGACCGCAATGGTATTTACAAAAGGCGTGTTGGGGAAAAACGGAAGCGGAAGGCCTTTTTCGGCAACCGCCGTCATCAATCGCTGCAATAAAAAGCGGGCCCGCTCGGCGCCTTCAAATTTGATGACCTGCTCCAGCGCTTCCAGCCACTCGGCGGTCTCCTGGACATCAATATCGCCATTATTGCTTAAACGCTGTTCTATTTCACGAATCTGTTCCTCGGACATATATGTCTCCTTTAACTAATCTTTCAATTTTTAGTCTGCTGAAAACCGCCCTAATATAAAGCCGTAAAGCGGTAGATACAAGCGTTCCCCCGGGCAACCCGCGCAGGTAATCAGCGGTTTTTTAGCCAGATGTCCCGGATTTTGCGCTGGTTGGGGGTAAGCAGCCGGGGAATGGAAAACACGTGCCGGGCTTTTTGAGAAATCAGCCGGATCGAAAGGGTCGCCGGTAGTCCATTCCGGGCGATTTGTACTTCAACAACCCGGCCAATCGACAGCGAGGGGATGAACTCGCTGAAGAGATAATCCAGCCGGCCGGGATGCACCGGTCGCCCGGCGATTTTCTGCAGCACATCTCCCTTCCGGAGCCCCTGCTGCCCTGTTTCCAGATCAACCCACTGCACGACTACCTTCCCGTTTTTGACAACCGGGAAAACGCCCAGGTCCGCACCGGGGTTGGGGATACGGCGCTCTTTCTGGTAGTCGATCCCTATTTTATGCAGCATCTCTTTTACCGGCAGGGGCTTATTCCCGGCGATGTAGTCGCGGATAAAATCCTCGAACTCGGGGCCGGAGTAGTCGATCAGAATTTCGAAAAAGCGCTCTTCCGGCAGGGGATGATCCGGGCCGAAGTCTTGGCGCAGGTCGTTGATCACTTCCCGCAACCCCCGTCGGCCCCAGGTGCGCTCCAGCAGGTGGATATCGAACAACAGCGCCACTAACGCCCCGCGACTGTAGACATTCAGATAATCATTAGCCGCCCGGCGGCGGGACAGGCTGATTTCGCGGAGGCTGATCTCCGAGCCGAATCGCTCCTCCCGGAAGAGCTTGGGGCGCACGTCGTTCAGAAAGTATTCCCTTATGTTTTTCAGGCCATAGCGAAGCTGAATCATATCGGACGCCCACTCGGTCACCCCTTCAAAAAACCAGAGGTGCTGGCTGGGCCGGGAACGCAGTAAGTTAAATTTGCTGATCCGGTCGCTGCGGATGGAGTAGGGAATAATCAGGTGAAAGTACTCGTGGGCGATGACATCCTGCACCTGGGGGCGGATTTCCTCCAGGGGGCGGTCCCGGAATACGAAGGCGGCGCTTTGGGGATACTCCACCCCGCCGGCGCTGCGGTCGTCAAAGACAAACAGCATGGTGTAATCATCGATCGGCAGATCGCCTAAGAACGCCTCGGTTGCGTTGAGAATATTTTCAGTCAAAGGGATAATTTCCGGGGTGCTGTTCTGCCCGTCCCGGGAAAAGAGGAAGAAGCGCACCCGGCTGCCGCGCAAATACTCTTCCGCAACATCCAGGTCTCCCAGGAGAAAGGGCGAGGTCGTCAACTGGCCATAGTGTTGGGCATAGAAACGTCCCCGGTCATCCTGCGGCAAAGCAGAACAGACAGTCCACCAATCGGGCAGGTCAAATTCAACCTGCACCCGCCCGAACTCCAGTCCCTCGATGAACCCGAACACGGCCTGGCTGCTCAGAAATACGTATTCCGAATCGATGCGGGTACCCACCATTTCCGGAATGGCCTGCCCCAGTTCGGGCGACCCCCAGGTGTCGGCGATGTCATATTCGATTACCCGCACGGCGGATGGATTGGAAAACTCCCAGGTGTTTTCGGAACGCCTGCGCACGGTTGCCTCACGCCCCCGGGCGTCTTCGGCCCGGAATCGCTTTACCAGACTTCCCAGGCCCACCGGCGCGTATACTCCAATGGTGCTAAAATGGAAAAAACGCTGCTGCGGGCCAAGCGGAGGCAGTTTTAAGCGAACCGAAAAATAGGCCGATGCGCCGGGATGAAAAGCCACCCGGTATTGATATTCCGGCGGTGTAGCCGGAATAAGCGATGATTGCGGCTGCTGAGCAACCTGGCTGCTGCAACCGGTAAAAATAAGGCTTAAAACCGCCAGGGAAAAAATGACAGCCCCGCTCTGAAAAATTTTCATAAACACAGAAATCTTTTCGCACTGCCTGACACAGGATGGCCGACCCCCGGCGCTTATTTGAGATTCCTGTTTTGCGGACCGCGCCATATTATCAAATCTAACCATTTGATTATTATAAACTTAATTCCCCAACACAAAAAATTGGCACACACTTTGATATAAAGATAGGCGTAAACGATGAAGGAAGGAAACCAAAATAAAATAACGAAGGAGGTTTAATCATGACGTTAGTTCATCTCTATCCCTCGCGTGCTTTTGAGAGCACTGTTTCGGAAATTAACCGGGTGTTTGATCAGTTTTTCGGGGAAGGCCGCAAGCCGGAGCAGCAAAACCTGGATTTTACCTGGGCGCCGCGTGTCGATGTTGCCGAAACCGATAACGATTTTATTCTGACCATGGAAGTTCCCGGTATTTCCAAAAAAGATTTCCACATCTACGTGGAAGACAATTCGCTGGTCATCGAAGGGGAGCGCCATCGTCCCGAGTTGAAGGAAGGCGAGGACCAGTTAATCCATGCAGAACGCTGGTATGGCAAGTTTCATCGCCGCTTTAAAATCGGCGCCGATATCCAGGCGGACAAAATTTCCGCCGCTTATCGGGATGGCTTGTTATCGGTGCGTTTGCCCAAAGCCGAAAAAGTCAAACCGAAAACCATCGCTATTAAATAACGCTTAAACAAGTGAATAGGGTTGAGGAATTGAACAACATCAATAATAAAATAAAATAAAGGAGGTGGTACTATGAAACTGGCACCCTGGAGCCCTGCTCGTGATCTTCTCAAAATTCAGGATGAAATGAACCGCATGGTCGATCGGTTCTTCAATCCGGATGAGTTCTTTGGGAGTGAGTTCAGCGCCGGTTGGCTGCCCAGCATGGATGTGATGGAAACCAAGGATTCCTTTAAACTCACCCTGGAACTGCCGGGTATGAAGAAAGACGATGTGCGGATCACCTACAAGGACGACACCCTGATTGTGGAAGGCGAGCGGAAACAGGAAGAAGAGAGCAAGGATGTCAACTACCATCGGGTAGAACGCCGGTATGGGAAGTTCTTACGTTCTTTCCATATTCCCACTCAAGTGAAATCCGATCAAATTGAGGCTCGCTTCAAAGATGGGGTTTTGACCATCGAAGTGCCTAAAACCGAAGAAGTAAAGGCTAAAGAAATACCGGTCAAAGTTTCCTGATCCGGCGTTCCACAGAGTCCGACAAAAAAGGCGGGTTTAATCCCCGCCTTTTTTGTCGGACAAAGCATTTTTGCACTTTTGACATAGTGAGGATTACCTTTGGCGCCAATACTGCCATTTCGGGTTCTCTTGAGACTTTTTTATACTTTAGCAGAGAAAGAAACGGTTGTTCTAAAGTATAAAAAAGTCCCCCCTGATGTATTTCGAGTCACGGAGCGACGCTACGAAAATAGCCCCCGATGTAAATCGGGGGAAAATGATTCCTCAGACAGAATGTATAATTTATGGTGCACCCTATGTCAAAAGTCCAAAACATTTGAACGTTGCGAAAAATGTCTGCAAAAAACCATCAACAGCTCATCAAATCCCCCAAAGGGGCAGGCGTGCAAATCTGTGTTGATCCCCCAACGGGGCAAGCGCAGCGAACATAAAAAGTGCACGGTAGTGAAAAATTTTAGAGCATTTTACTGAGTTCGTCCCTGAGATATTCGAACGCCTCTTCGGGGGCGTCGGCATAGCGGAACAGTTCCAGGTCTTCTTCGTTGATCATGTGATTTTCGACCAGGAAGTCGAAGTTAATCAGGTTTTTCCAATACTCCTGTCCGTAAAGAACGATGGGCAGCTGCTTTTGCAGTTTGTGGGTCTGGATCAGGGTCATCACTTCGAACAGTTCATCTAATGTGCCAAATCCACCGGGGAAGACCACCAGGGCTTTGGCCAGGTAGACAAACCAGAATTTCCGGGTGAAGAAGTAGTGAAATTCGAAGTTGAGTTCCTCGGTAATATAGGGGTTGGAATGCTGCTCGGTGGGGATGGAGATATTCAGTCCAATCGACCTGCCGCCGGGGACTTCGAAGGCGCCGCGGTTGGCAGCCTCCATAATTCCCGGGCCGCCCCCGGAAGTAACCAAAAAACGCCGATGTGTGTTGGTCAGGTGCAGGGACCAGTCGGTGAGCATCCCGGAAAGGATGCGGGCGTCTTCGTAATATTTGGACATTTCCAGCCGCTTTTCGGCGCGCCGCACTTCAAATTCTGTTTCCGGGGAGGGGTCTTCTTTGTAAATCTCCCGACAGTCCTCCAGTCGTTTTAGAGCGGTTTCGCGGTCTTCCAATCGGGCCGAGCCGAAAAAAACAATGGTGTCTTTTACTTTTAGCCGGCGAAAACGCGCCCGCGGCTCCAGGTATTCTGCCAGGATGCGTATAACCCGGGCATCGGCGCTATTGAGAAATTTGAGGTTTTTGTATGCTTTTTCCGGCTTGCCCGCCATTATTATCCTTTCAGCTTCTCGACAATTGCCTCTGCAAAGGCTTGCAATTGCCGGTTGGTTTTGGCGGTGATGATGTGATCATCCACGACCAGGTTTTCCTGGGAAAGCTGCGCTCCGCTTTCTTCCAGAATCAGTTTGGATTCATAATCCGGAAAGGCGGTAACTTTTCGTTTGTCCAGCACGCCTGCTTTAGCCAAAGCTGTCGGGGCGGCGCCAATCGCTGCAATTGTTTTATGGTTCTGGGCAAACTTGCGCAAGGTCTGGTGCGTTTCTTCATCATTCCAGAGATAGACGCGGGCCCCGTAGCCGCCTACCAGTACAATCGCATCAAATTCCTGGGGATCCAGATCGGCAATCCTTGTATCCGGGGTGACATATCCTTCCAGCCTTCCCAGGGCTTTTTCGGCGGTATTGCTGGCCACGATGACATCCGCGCCGGCTTCCTCCAGGTAATCATACAAAAACCGGAATTCTTTTTCATCATAATTCTTTTGTCCTACCACCAGGGCAATCTGCTTACCATCCAAAAGTGACATGTTTAGCCTCCGTTTTTTGCTCTGTATGTTGATCTAATGGGATGCCGAAGATTCCAACACCTCCGGATTAACAATCGAAATCGGCGCGGCGCCGCTAAAGATGCGAAGAATATTTTCTGCGGCAATTTCGGCCATTTTGTTGCGGGTCGATACGGTAGCGCTGGCAATATGGGGCGCCAGAACCACTTGATCCATTTCGATCAATTCCGCTTCTACCTGCGGTTCATGTTCGTAGACGTCCAGCGCGACGCCGGCAATTTGCCCGGAACGCAGGGCCGCCACAAGAGCAGCCTCGTCCACAACCGGCCCCCGCGAGGTGTTAATGAGATAAGCGCCGGGTTTCATTTGCCGCAGTTCGGCAGCCCCAATCAGATGATGGGTTTCTTGCGTCAGCGGCACATGGATGGTCACAAAATCCGCTTCCCGGAACAGTTCTTTTAGCTCCACCCGACGGGCCCGGAAACGTTTTTCCAGTTTCTTGTTTTCGCGATGATCACAATAGAGAATGGCCATCTGCCATCCCAGGGAGCGTTCCGCCACGGCCGAACCGATCCGCCCTGCGCCAATAATGCCCAGTGTTTTGCCCTTGATGTCGCCGCCTAAAAGCATTAAGGGGTCCCAGCCGGGAAAAGCGCCCGCTCTCATCATCCGCTCGCCTTCGGGAATACGACGGCAAACCGCCATTAAAAGCGCCCAGGTAAAATCGGCGGTAGCGTCGGTGAGCACCCC
>JAJRYW010000276.1 GCA_024275555.1 Calditrichota bacterium
AAATTATCAGACATTCTTTGTGCTCCTTATTCGTAATGGATGGTTTGTGGAAACTAAAAATTACGATAAGGAGCATTATTTTAAAATACTTATATTATCTTTTTCCTAAAATCGAAATATGCACGGTAGTGAAAAAATTCATACCAAAGATCCAGAGAAAAACAATAATCCCAAAATAGTGACTCCCGGAGACCAGGAAAAAAAAAGCCACTGGATATAATCGAGAAAATGAAAACTCTGTACATATTTATTTTGTATACGAGCAAAGAACCACCTTTATCAATTTCCAAGCCGCCTGAATCTACACTCGCAAACAGATGCCAATTGCTCTGTTCATTAAACAATTTATTCGCAAATCTAATACAATTTCCATCTTGGCTGACATTATCTATCTTCATTTCTTTCAATTTAATGCAGATAAAATCCAATAATTCCGGGATAGATTTTTCCGGTATTCTGCTATGAAACTTATATCGAAATCTTACTGATATTGGAAACATCATGATCGGTGATTTTGATAAATCAAACTATTGGTATACTTTGCATGAACCTTCCCTTCACACACCCCCATACCTTTTGGTTTCTTCAAGAGTTTAAGCCGCAGAGCCTTAACACGCAAGAAGATATTCTCCCAGGAATGAACAATGGAAACCGTAATAAAAGAGAAGGAGGCGGAACCTCCGCGATTTAACCCAAACAATAGTTTTACTCGTCACTCGTTATTCGTCACTCATCACTCGTCACTCCCCCGTTTTAATTTTCTATTCGCATTCCCACCGTGATTGAGTAGATTAACAACTTGATCCGACAGAGAGAAAACCAAACAGAGGAGTGCTCCATGCGTCGCCGCTTACCCATCTTGTTGCTCTGGCTGTTATCGATAACCGCATTTGCCCAGCCCCCGGAAATCCGCTGGGCCAAAATTCAATCCGAGCGGGAAGCAGTGATTTTGTCCGCCGTTCCGCTTGAGTCGCAGGTAAATCTGCACATCACCCCGCCGATGGAAATTGCCGCCCGGGAACAGCGCGGCGACACCCTGATCATCCGCACGCAAACTCCCTTCCGGCTTGATGAACATTATTATGTGAATATCCCCGGTCGCCCCCCCATTTTTCTGCAACCGGACGGCGTGCTGGATCAGCTTTACTCGGAAAAAACGCTCGGCTTCAGTGAAGAGGATGGTCAGGCTCACTTCCGGCTGTTTGCACCGCGGGCGCGCTGGGTAAAGCTGCTGTTATTCGAGGAGCACCTCAACCCGGCCGGGCGAACTCTGACCATGGTTCGCGATCCGCAGGGGGTCTGGGAGATCAAAACGCCATTGAACCCTGCCGAACGCTACTACGGTTATAAAGTTTGGGGGCCGCAGGGCGAGGGCGAGATGTTCGATTCCACCATCGTGTTGGCCGATCCCTACAGCCGGGCCGTGGTTACCCGAAACCATTACACCCATCCGGCCAGAAGTCTTATTCCGCACTTCCCCGCCTTTGACTGGCAAGGCGATACCTGGCAGAATATCCCGGCGTCGGATTTAATTATTTACGAAATGCATGTGCGCGACCTGACCGCCCACCCTTCCAGCGGGGTTCCGGAACACCTGCGCGGCAGCTACGCCGGTTTGGTTGTCGGGGATCAGCGCGGCGGCCTCCCCTACATCCGCAATTTGGGCGTCAACGCCGTAGAACTGCTGCCGACCCAGGATTTTGGCAATATGGAAATCCCTTACCTGGACAGCACCATCAGCGGCCACCCCGTCAACACCTGGAACCCTTACGCCCGCAACCACTGGGGATATATGACCAGCTACTTTTTTGCCCCGGAGTCTTACTATGCCAGCGGCGGAACCATGCAGCCCGGCGCCTACAACGGCGTGGATGGGCGGCAGGTAAACGAGTTTAAGCAGATGGTAAAAACATTCCACCAAAACGGAATGGCCGTTTTGATGGACGTGGTCTACAACCACGTCTCCCAGTATGATTACAACCCGCTCAAGTACATCGATAAATTTTACTACTTCCGCACCCTGCCCAACGGCGATTTTGAATCGCTTTCCGGCTGCGGGAACGACCTGAAGACCGAACGGCCCATGGCCCGGCGGCTGATCGTCGAGAGCGTGCTGCACTGGATGGAGGAGTATCACGTCGACGGCTTCCGGTTTGATTTGGCCACGCTCATCGATTGGGAGACCATTGACGCCATCCGGGCGGCGGCGCAGAAAGTGAACCCGGATGTGATTCTGATTGCCGAAGCCTGGCATTGGGGCGGCTATGCCCCGGATCAATTTTCCGATCACGGCTGGGCGGCCTGGAATGATCAAATCCGCAACGCGGTAAAGGGACAGAATCCCCGCGACGGCCTGGGGTTTATCTTCGGAGAATTCCAGGGGAACAACACTCCGGCAACGCTGCGCAACTACTTGTTAGGAAACCTGCGCAGTCGGGGCGGCTTGTTTAACCGGGCCGAACACTCGGTTAACTACCTGGAATCGCACGACGATCACACCCTGGGAGATTTTATCCGGCTGGGCTTGCGGGAAGTGGATGAGAAGCAGCGCATTACCGATGTGGATCAACACGCCCGGCTAAGCACAGCGCAACTGCGGGCCAACAAACTGGCGGCCATGTTCCTGCTGCTGGCCCGCGGCCCGGTGATGATCGCCGAAGGACAGGAGTTTGCCCGCAGCAAGGTCATCGCCAAAACCGACGCGCCGGACAGCAACTGGGGCCGCATCGACCATAACAGTTACGAAAAAGACAATCCCACCAACTGGCTCAATTTTGATCACGCCGGGATGAATGTCGCATTGGTGGATTACTATCGCAGCCTGATTCAGCTTCGCAAACGCTACCCGGAGCTGCACCGCTCCCGGCCGGAAGCATATCGGTTTTACGACAACGGCGATCCGCTGTTGATCCGCTATGAATTGGAGGGGAAATCGCAGCGCTTTTTAGTGGCCCTGAACGGCAATCCCAATCAAACGCGGCAATGGAACCTCCCCGGCGGAAAGTGGTTCAAATTAGCCGATGAGAGGGGAGTTTATCCGGAAGAACCGCTGTTAGTTAAAGAAAACCGGTTAACCATCCCGCCGACATCGGGGATAATTCTAATTTACGGGAAGCAATAATTTCAGGATAAAACATGAACCGCATACTCCCTCTTTTACTGCTGATTCTGACCGTTTTACCAGCCTGCCATGATGAGCCGCCCCGGGACTGGACAGTGGCCCGGCTGGGCGAGCGGGAAATCCGGTTTTCCGATCTGGAACGGAGTTTCTGGCTGAATCCCCATTACGCCATCCGCACGCCCATCCGCAAAGCCCGGGAAAGCCAGTTGCAGCACCTCCTGGAAGAGAACTATCGCTTGCTGGCTGCCAAAGAATTAAAGCTGGACCAGGAACCGCTCATTCAAAAACGGATCGATTATATCCGGCGGAAAGAGATTCTGAAGGCCTACCTCCAGGAGAATTTTATCCGGCAGGCGCAAATTGATGCAACGGAATTGCTGAAAGGGTATGTGCGCTTCAACCAAAAGGTGCGGGTGCAGCACCTGTTTACTCCCAGCCAGGAGGAAGCCCTGCGGCTTAAATCGCAGTTAGACCAGGGAGCGGACTGGAATCTTTTGGCGCAAAAGGTGTTTGCCCAAAGCCCCCTGGCTGAGACCAACGGCGAGATCGGGGAAATCACCTTTGGCAGTCTCGACCCGCCCCTGGAGGACGCCGTATTTTCCATGAAACCGGGAGAAATTTCCGAGCCGGTGCAATCGCGATATGGTTACCACATTCTCCGGGTAGTGGAAGCGCGCCAGGACCCGCTGAAACAACACATGTCCAACGCCTTTAAAAACATGATGGTGCGCGATATTATCCGCAACCGCAAAGCGGACAACCTGATCCGCCAGGCGGTGGAAAAACTGGCCGGCGGGGTGCAACTCCAGGTCGATAACCGCATCGTCGAGAAAGTGTTATCCGAAATCAGCTTTGTTATGGGCGCAAAATACGCCCGGCCCGGCATGTTCAAATCGCCGATCCGGGCGCGGGAACTTAACCTGGTAAAGGAAAAGACGGCTCCTTTGCAGGGCCAGTACCTGGCCAGGTTCGGGAATCGCGCCATCACCGTGGAAGATTTTTTAAATCGCATCGGGGAGATGCCGCCCATGCAGCGCCCCTACCTGCGCACCCGCACTCAACTGGTCCAATTCCTGATCAACATGATCCGCAAAGACTTGCTCCTGGAAGAAGCGCTGCTCACTAAAACGTATGACCGGGATCATGTGAAAGAGGAAGTGCAGAGATATAGCGAAGAAGTGCTGATCCGGGAAACCACCAAACGCCTGAAGTTTCCGGAGTACCGGGCGCAATTCGGGGCGCGGTGGCAGCGGCTGCCGGAGATTCTGGATTCGCTGAAAGCGGCGGTTCCCTACCGGATTGACCAGACCGCACTGGTGCAGGACGTCGCCAATCCCGATTCACTGCTCACCGATCCGCCCATTCCGCTGATGATTAAAAGCAGTTATGTGTGGTAAAAAACCAGACCATTCAAGTTTCGTTCCAGGCTCCGGCCTGGAACGAAACTCTCTCATTAAGCTCCGCTTACAACTATAGTAAAGAAAAGGTAACTATTCAGCTCACCAAACATGCGAAAAAAACACGAAAAGGATAATTTTACAACTAAAGTGTTTTTAATAAATTATGAATAATAACGGTAACTACTCAGGTCGGTTTGTTCATAGCCTAAGCGGCTGTATATATGACAGTTGAATCCCCCTCACC
>JAJRYW010000277.1 GCA_024275555.1 Calditrichota bacterium
CATCAACTTCCACGAGGAACCGCAAACCATCAAACTGGACTGGCGGCAACCGGAACTTAACCAACAATTTGACCTGCTGATTGCCTCGGATGTCGCCTATGAAAAACGATTCTTTTATCCGCTGATTGAAGCGTTTAAATCCTTACTGAAACCGGAAGGGATTATTTATCTCAGCGAACCGAATCGAAAAATTGCCGAGGAATTTATTATCTTGCTGAAGAGGGAGGGCTTCCACCTTCGGAAACACAGCCAGACCATCCACCATCATCACCGGGATATGGAAATTTCCATTTATCAAATCACCCGGATCCGTTAGCGGAAACATCCAAAAAGGCCAGTAGGTCCTGATTAAATTGTTCCGGAAATTCCCGGGGCGGCAAGTGCCCGCAATCCCGATAAATGAGCAAACGGCTTTTCGGAATTTGTTCCGCTGCTTGCTGCGCGGCAATGAGCGGGATGAGCCGGTCCCGGTCGCCGTTAATCAGCAGGGTAGGGGGGCGCAGTTCTTCCAGGCGGTCTTCAAAAGAGGTGCGATAACCGGATCGGGTAATCTCGTTTTTGAGAAAGGCCTCCCAGGCGGGATGTTCTTTGCGTCGCCGAACGGTTTCCCAGGCGTCGTCAATCAACTCCTGGTCTCCCCGCGCCGGGGGCTCAACCAGGTAACGCATTCCCAGTTGCACCAATCCCCGGCAGCGCCGAACCAGCCCGCGTAAGCAGGGCTGCACGCCGGGGAGAGTAAAAAGCCCGGCGGCCAGAAAAGTTCGGGGCATCCGGCGGGAGAGACCGTAGCTGGAGACCAGCACTAATTTATCCACCCGGCCGGGGTTGTCCAGGGCAATCGAAAGCGCAATCGCCCCGCCCATGGAGACGCCCACCAGCGAGACCTGCTCGAGGCCGAGATCATCCAGCAACTCCAGCAGCACCTCCCGGTAGAACTTCAGCGGCGAGCCGGCCGGCGGCTGGGCCGGCCAGGGAGAGTCGCCGTAGCCCGGCAAGTCCGGAGATATTACCCCCCGGGTTTGGGCGACAACGGGCAGGCACTTTTTCCAACTGAAGAGACTGTGATCGCTGCCGGCGCCGTGAATGAAGAGCACCGGATCATCCAATTTTTGGTTATGGCAGTAGGCGAATTCGATTTGGCGAAGCTTGCGGATGGATTTGCGGATCATATTTTTTTTGCCGGACGGCCCCCTGGGTTGCTCTGTCGAAAAGGGGAAACAGAGTATTGAAAAACCTTGATTTATATCCAAAATAATGTTAGTTTCTGGCGTCAAACAAGCTGAATCATACGAATATATTCTCCAAATATTGAATAAACAATCCGCAGTTATAAAACAGATCACAAGAGCAGCCGGAATCAAAATGGCGGAGGTCAAGTTATGGGTACGTTTGCAACAAAGTTCTTAATTCTCATTATGATGCTGATCGGAAGCAGTGCGGCGCTTCAGGCGACCGAAACCCGGGTGCAGTCTATGGGAGGTGTGGGAGGCTTTATGCACGACAACTCCAACATTTACCTGTTCCCGGCCAGTATTTATCGCTATGAAAACCAACTGATTACCGAGTTGCGGCTCAAGAACCAGGTTAACACGTTCACCGCCGGGGTGCACTTGCCCTTCGGAGAAACCGCCGTGGGCGGGATATACCTGAACCGCAATTTGAACCTGCCTGTCCCCCGCGGACTTACCAGCCAGGTGCGTTTGGACCAGGCCACAGATTTCCTGGTGGGGATGAAGTTTGCCGAGAACAATCTGGGTCTGCGGATCAGTATCGGGTTAGAAGACGCCGATCACAGCGCGGTGGACAGCCTGGATTTTGACCGGCAGGAAACCGCACGTTATTTTGAATTTGCCGGCGGCGTGTCCAGCAATTACTACGACTTTGGCGCCTATTTCAATCTTCCTTCAATCGAGGGGGTCACCGGGGCGGTTAAGGAAAAGTGGAGCGGTACCGGTTTCGGCGTCAGCGGCCGCTTTTTCCTGGGGCCTGCCAATGGGATCCAATATGTTCCGCTGGTGATTATCGATCAAATCTCGGCCGATTTAGAGCAGGATACGGTCGATTCGGAAACGGATTTTTTGCGGGTTTCCATGGGAATCGGTTTTCATTACCAGGTAAATGCCAACAACCTGGTGATTCTGGGTGTGGAAGTATTTGGAATGGAAAGCGATGAACGGAATACACCCGGGGTAGGGAAGACCCAAACTATCATCCGCCGTTTCCCGGCCTTTTACCTGGGGGGAGAAACGGTTTACAAAAATTGGATGCTGCTGCGGGTCGGGGCCCGGCACGCCCTGGAAGAAATCGAAACTTCTTTCCGGCCCGCCGGCGGACGTAAGGTCAAAGACTCGCGCCGCCGCGCCAATTTTGACCTGTTTGTCGGGTTGGGTATCCGGCTGGGAAATTTCCAGGTGGATTTTGATATCAACGACAACTACCTGTTCGAAGGACCGGATTTTATCAGCGGGCAGGGCTCGGATGAAATTGATGACTTCGTGAACCGCCTCTCCATCTCCTATTATTTTTAGCCCTATGGGGGCGTCCATCGGCATTCCGGATTGAGAAGGAAGTCGATTTGCTTTGTCCTGGCGATTTTGAATCGATGAGTTATTTAAGTTTTCCGAACCGGGGTCATGATCAATGTTTGTTAAACTGCTGGCGCTTTTTACTATCATTCCCGTGATAGAACTGATGCTCCTGATCGAAATCGGGAGCCGGATTGGCACTCTGAATACCATCGGCGTGATCCTGGCAACTGCGACCGCCGGGGCTTACCTGGCTAAAGCACAGGGGTTTCTGGCGGTGCGCCGGATTCAAGATACGCTTGCCCGGGGAGAATTGCCCGGACAGGCCCTGTTGCACGGTCTGTTTATTCTGGTGGGGGGAATCTTCCTGCTCACCCCCGGCTTCCTTACCGATGTAATCGGTCTCTCCATGCTTGTGCCGCCAATCCGCCAGGGGTACATAAAAATCGCGGAAAAATATTTCCGCGATTCGATCAACAAAGGCGATTGGCAGGTGCGCCGCTTTTAGCTTGTATAATTAACGGCCAACCACAACATAGTTTCTTTGAGACCCGGGAGGGGCTAAGCGTCTATCGGAGTTGGGTGGGCGACTGGGTAGCCGAAAGCTTCAGCTTGCGGAAAGGGGCGCAATCTAAGAGGCGCAGTCTAAAGCCTGCGCCTACCGGTGCTTCCTCTTATTGCGCAGAGTACTACTCCACCGCGGTCAAAATCTTGCGGAAAAACTCCACCGTTTGGCGCAAACCTTCTTCAATCGGCGTCGAGGGCTTCCATCCCAATTCTTTGTAGATCAGCTCGCTGCTGAGCACGCTGCGCATCTGTTCGCCGGGCATACCGGGGCCGTGAATCTCCTCCATGGGAGTATGCATCAAGTCGGAGATGGCCCGGAACAACTGGTTTACATCCGTTTCCACCCCGGTGCCGATGTTGTAAATGCGATTATCTCCCCGGGTAAGCGCCAGTTCATTGGCCTTCACCACATCGCCGACGAAGACGTAATCCCGGGTTTGTTCCCCGCTTCCATTGATGACAGGTTGCTCGCCGGAGAGCATCTTCTTGCAGAAAATGGCCACCACCCCGGCTTCCCCATGAGGATTCTGGCGCGGCCCGTAGACATTGGCGTAGCGCAGGATGGTGCGGTCCAACCCGTGAGTTTCGTGGTAAAAATAAAGATACTTTTCAATCGATAATTTGGTGATACCGTAAGGAGAAAGAGGGCGACAAGGATGCTGCTCGTCGGCGGGGAAGTAATCTTGCTCGCCGTAAATTGCCCCGCCGGTGGAAGCAAAGATGAATTTCCGCACCCCGTGTTTCACGCAGTTCTGCAGCAGGTTCAGGCTGCCGAGAATGTTCACCGAGGCGTCATAAACCGGATCGGCGACGGATTTGCGCACATCAATCTGGGCGGCCTGGTGATTGACCACTTCCGGCTTTTCCTTTTGGAAAACCTCGTCCAGGTGTTTGTCGCAGATATCCATCTCGTAAAAGGCGGCCCCGGCGGGAATGTTTTCCGGGCGACCGGTGACCATGTTGTCGACAATCACCACTTCGTGTCCCAATTCCAGGTAGCGATCGGCAATGTTCGATCCGATAAAACCGGCTCCGCCGGTTATTAATACTTTCATTTCCGTTCTCCTTTGATTCTGCATGTGTTTGGGAAAGTAGACAGTCACATCATCGAATTACCGGCGGGAATGTAAAGCATTTTTTGACAAAAATCGTGAGGGAGCGCAAGGCTATGGAAGAATATGCAAATGATTTATTACAAACTGTCAATAGATTCAAACTTGAAGTTATTCAACTTGTTAAGTTTGATCAATGGGTAGGGGTCGCAGGCAAGTTTGAATCTATCAAGAATGAATACTGTCATTTTAATGTATAAC
>JAJRYW010000278.1 GCA_024275555.1 Calditrichota bacterium
GCATCTGATGTACGTCTACCGGAATCTCCGGCAATTGGGTCGAATAATGTTTTTCGATGCTTACGCTCGGGTCGACCTGCACCAGGTCGAGCGACATGTCGATCAGCTTGTTGATGTCAACCGAGGTCAGCTTTAGCTCCTGGGGGCGCACATAGTTCATCAAATCCTGCACCAGCTTTTCGATATAAGCGGCGTGACGGGCCAGCCGGGGGTTCTCCGATAAATGAGTTTTCGTAAGCGCCACAAAGGAGCGGAAATCATGGGCTAATTGCGAGGAAAACATCCCCACACCGGCCATTTTCTCCGCCTGCACCAGCCGCTCGATGCTGTGAATATTGGCCACGGCAATGGCAATTTGGGAACTCATCAGTTTTAATAGATGGAGGTATCGCACCGGCACCGGCAAATAATGCCGGTGGCCGCCCAGCAATATCATGCCGATCAAATCGTTCTTCTTTACCAGGGGAATCCCCAGGTATAAATCCAATTCATCCATGGTTTGAAAAATGGGATCGCTCTTGGCGTAATCGAATTTGTTGACGATCTCCTTGCGGCTCTCCAACTGTTCCAGCACCGGGGCCGGATTTCCCTTCAACAGCCGGCTCAGCACAGATTTATCAAACCCCTCCAGGTAATTGATCTGGTAGGGGCTTACATCATACTGGAGCGTGATCACGGCGATTTTTTCCATGTCGAAGGTCTCTTTGCAAAACCGCTGCAGGTATTGCCAGAGCGGCTCCAATTCCAGGAAGGTGTTGATCTCCCGGGAAAACTGCTCGATACGCTGGTCCAGAATTTCGTTGTACCCCTTTTGGGATCTGCGAAAAGCGGTGTGAAAAACCGTCAGCAAATAGTAGCCGATATAGGTGCAGGCGATTAAAAAGGGGATGCTCAGCAGCACAATCCGCAAATTGGCCGCCTGGGGCAGACTGGCGTAGAAAATCAGCATAAACGCGGCGGCAACGGTGAATTGGGGCAGCATGTACTGGGTTTTGTCGGTTTCCTCTAGGAGCAGGAACCGTCCGGCGCTGTAGTACAAAACCACGGCAATCAGCAGGTGGCCGGTATAGAGAAAACTCCATTTGGGGAAAAAGTAGGGAGCGATAAATACAACCAGGTGGGCAATTGCCAAAAGCGGAAAGACCCGGTTAAGCAAGGTGCGCAGGGGATTGCGCTCGGTGATATGTCGTGCAGAGCGGTAGCGCTGCTGCAATTTTCGATAAAGAAATAGGCCCAGCCCGATATGGCTGAGCGGAACCAGCCAATACAGGCGGGAATAGAGCGGCAAAAAATTCCCCTTTACAAACAGGAGTTGCTCGGCCGCCGGCCAGGCCAATGGCAAAGCCGCTAACCCGATCCCCAGCAAAATAACCGGGAATTGCCGGAAAGTTAACTGCGGCAGTCGCCGGGAATAGCTGAAATGGGTGGAAAAATAGTACAATCCCACCGGAATCAGCATGGCTAAACTGAAATGAATCTTTGCCGCCAGCATGTTTTTCCCGGCCAGCCCGGAATTCAAAATGTAGAGAAGGGCCAGCGAATCCAGTGCGTAGAGTTCAATCACCAGGGCGTAAAGCCGCACCACCGGCATCCGCACATTCTGGCGGATCAGCATCAGGAATAAAAGCAAATAGAGGCTGGCGGCAACCACCAGCGCATAGCTGATCAAGTTTAAGAACATCGGTTTGGCCTTGCGTTTTTACAGCGTCTTTCGCACAACCCGGGCCTTTAGGATGTTTAGAGCCGCAAAGACGCCGGGTTCGCAAAGATTTCTAATGTTTTTCAGGATTTATTGCATCATGCCCAATATTAGCTGAAAGACATCTGTTCTTGCCGGATATTTCCGGTCTCGGAGTTTTTTGGTTGCCCGGCGGCCCGGACAGCTTTACTGCCTTAAAGCGAGGAAGAAGATTTATCGTTTGATTTAGCCTCTTCCCATAAGGCGTCCATTTCTTTTAGGGTGGCTTTCCGGGAAGACGGCCCCCGCTCGGCCAGTTTGCGTTCCACGTATTGAAAGCGGGAGATAAACTTATTGGCGGTCTTGCGCAAGGCGTCTTCTGCGCTAATGCTGTGGAAGCGGCATAAGTTAACCAGCGAAAAAAGAATATCGCCGATCTCTTCTTCACGCTCTTCGGGAGTCTCCGCCTCGCGGAATTCCTTAATCTCCTCTTCAATTTTATCCAGCACACCGGCGGCGTCTTCCCAGTCAAACCCGACCTGGGAAGCCTTGTCTTGCAGGCGCTGCGCCCGGAGCAAGGCGGAAAGCGTGGAAGGAACGCCTTCCAATATCGAGCTGCGCTGTTCGGTCTTTACTTTGATCTGTTCCCAATTTTCTTTAACCTGTTCGGCGTCTTTCACTTTCACGTCGCCGAATACATGGGGATGGCGCTCGATCAGCTTTCGGTTAATGTGGGCGATGACTTCGTGGAGATAAAAACGGTTTTCTTCTTCGGCAATTTGGGCCTGGAAGACAATTTGCAAAAGCAGGTCTCCCAATTCTTTTTTCAGTTCCTCCCAGTCCCGGTTGTCAATCGTTTCGACAATCTCGTAGACTTCTTCCAGCAAATACTGGCGTAAACTTTCCGGGGTCTGCTCCCGGTCCCAGGGACACTCTTTGCGCAATCGCTTCATTATTTCCACAAGACGATTAAATTCGCTGGTATGCATACGGGGCGTCTCCCAAAAAAGATTGTATTTTCTACAACTCGCAAGTGAGAATATAGGAAACCCTGCACAACAATTCAATATCTTTTAATGGGTGTTGTAAAAAATGCAATCGGCGA
>JAJRYW010000279.1 GCA_024275555.1 Calditrichota bacterium
AGGCCAGCACTGGAATAAAAAACCGGGCAATTTCTACAGCACCCCCCGCAAGGTAAAGATCGATCCCGCTCATCCCGGCGCGATAAAAATCGTGCTGGATCAGGTCATCCCGGAAATTCCCCGGCCGCAGGACACCGAGTACATCAAGCATGTGAAAATCAAAAGCAAGCTCCTGAGCGATTTCTGGGGAAGACCCATGTATCTCGGGGCGGTGCTGCTTCTGCCGGAAGGTTTCGACGAGCACCCGGAGGCGCGTTATCCGCTGGTGGTCAATCACGGCCATTTCCCGTATAGTTTTGGCGGATTCAAAGAAACGCCCCCGCCGCCGGATTTGAAACCGGAGTACAGCCAGCGCTTTCACATGGAGGGCTATAACAAAATTGTTTGGGAGCACGCTTATCAATTTTACCAGGAGTGGACCGGGCCGGATTTCCCGCGGGTGATTATCATGAAAATCCAGCACGCCAATCCGTATTACGACGACTCCTACGCAGTCAACTCGGCCAACTTAGGGCCGTATGGAGACGCCATCAATTATGAACTGATTCCATATATCGAGAAAAAATTTCGCGGTCTGGGCCAGGGTTGGGCGCGCTTTACTTACGGAGGCTCAACCGGCGGCTGGGAGGCCCTGGCGACGCAGGTGTTCTATCCGGACATGTATAACGGCGCCTTCGCAGCCTGCCCGGACCCCATTGATTTTCGCGCCTACACCATTGTAAACATTTATGAGCACCAGAACGCCTATCATCTCGACAGCCGCTTCAAGGTCACCCCCCGGCCCGGGCATCGCAACTACCTGGGGGAAGTCAGCGCCATGCTGGTGGAGATGAATCACCGGGAACTGCTGCTGGGAAGCAAAAGTCGCTCCGGGGAACAGTGGGATATCTGGGAAGCAGTCTACTCTCCGCAGGGGCCGGACGGCTATCCGCAGCGAATCTGGGATAAAAAAACCGGGCAGATCGATCACCAGGTCGCAGAATATTGGAAGGAGCATTACGATCTCCGCTACATCATGGAGCGGGATTGGAAAACGCTCGGCCCCAGGCTGGCAGGCAAGATCAATATTTACGTGGGGGAGATGGACAATTACTATCTCAACAACGCGGTGTACCTGATGGAGGATTTCCTGGAAAACACCCGCGATCCCTACTACGCCGGGGAGATTGATTACGGCGCCCGCGACGAGCACTGCTGGAACGGCGACCACCATCGCCCCAACGCCATATCCCGGCTGCGCTACCACCAGATGTTTACACCCCGGATTGCCCAACGGATTCTGGAAACCGCTCCCGCCGGGGCGGACACCACCAGTTGGCGGTATTGAGAGGCATCGGCAATGAGTTATTCCTGGCCGCAGCTCTTGTCGATCTGTTTTTTCGGTGTATTCATCGCTGCGGCGGGTTTGGCCGGGTGCGGCTACCTGGCCCGGAGACGGGGAACGCCCACCGGATACACCCGCAAAATTTTTCACGCGCTGATTTTCCTCTCCGCGGCCGGGATCAATGGGCGATTTGGCTTTGCGGGCGTGCTGGCCTTTGGCGCCGGGGCCTCATTACCGCTCTTTTACGCCCTGCTGCGCGGCGACGGCCACCTCTTTTACGAGGCGATTGCCCGGGAGAAAGACCGCCCCCACCGCAGTTTTTATATCCTGATTCCCTACCTGGCCACAGTTGCCGGGGGAGTGCTGAACAACTGGCTTTTCCCCGGCGGAGTAACCATCGGCTACTTGATTACCGGCGCAGCCGATGCCATTGCCGAGCCGGTTGGGGTGCGCTTCGGTCGGCGGCGCTACCGGGCGCCCGGCTGGGGAGTTTCCGCAGAGCGAAGCTGGGAAGGATCGCTGAGTGTGTTTCTGGCCAGCCTGGTCATTCTCTCCGCCGCCGCTGTATTTCAGCCGGAATTTTCGCTGGGCGTCGCACAACTTACGGTCATCCTCGCCATGTCGATCTTAATTTCCCTGGTCGAAGCGATTTCTCCGCACGGCTGGGACAACTTCACCTTACAGCTTGTCCCGGCGGCGATGTGGAGCCTGTTTTGGAATTGAGCAGTTGTGTGCACGCAGGTAAATAAACCTATCCCTAAGCAGTCATGCTTTTAGGATAAGTTATGGTTCTTCGCCGGCTTCCCGGAGGGCAATGGTCTTAATACGGTCGCTTATCCAGATTCCTTTTTGCTCCATTTTTCGTAAAGCATTATTCACGGACAAAAGCAATCCTTCTCTTTTTGCTCTAATCAGAATACCAATTGAACCGGTGACTTGCAAATTCGATAAACGGGCAATACGTCTGCCGACAGTTTCATCAATACACACGGTGGCAATTTGACGATCTATCGCCAATTGGATGACTGACGCTTCTCCTGTATCCAGAAGGTTCATGAGTAAAGGGGAAATTGGGGAGGGGTGGGAGGTCTTTTATAGCCAGGTTGCCGTTTCGAATTGTTTTACACCAAAACCGGCGTTGCCGCCGGCTTCCATTTCCAGAACCACCTCGTAGGGAACCCATACGGCTTTATATAGATGTTGTAAAAGTTCTAAATTCCCGGTAGCCGCAATCAATGCTAAAAGTGGTCCAGTATTGATTACTATTTCTTTGTTTTCAGGCATTATTGATATCCGTTAAGACCTCGGTTTCTTCCGCATCAACCATGGGGACTCCATACCGGCTTAAATTCATCAGGAAAGTAACTCGATCCATTTCTGCCAGCCTGGCGGCTAAACCGGAGGATAATCGTTTCATTTCAAACAACTTCACGGCTAATGCCATGCGAAATTCTGTTTGTATTTCATCCGAAGTCATTTGTAAAGCAT
>JAJRYW010000280.1 GCA_024275555.1 Calditrichota bacterium
CCGCGGCCGACCGGATCAGCGGGGCCCGTCCCGGGGCCCGGCGCGAATCGCTGGAAGCCTATGCGCAGCGCATCACCAAGCTGGAGGACTTAGCCAACTCGTTTGAAGGCGTGGCCAAAACCTACGCACTTTCCGCGGGACGGGAAATCCGGGTGATGATCCAGCCGGAAAAACTGACCGACGCCGAAGCCGATCTGCTGGCCTCCGATATCGCCAAAAAGATTAAAGAAAGCATGGAGTATCCCGGGCAGATTAAAGTGACCGTGATTCGGCACCTGGTTGCCTACAGCACCACGGATGAATTCCTCTCCAACGACAACAACAAATCCGGGAAAGTCGCCGTGTAAGCGATTTCCCCTTTTCTGAGAGGAAATCAATTCGGTTCGTCTCTACACATCGGGGGAGGTTTACGGAGTAGTTCATTCAGTTCACTCATGTTAAACAAACCGATGTTTACGGATGGAACAGCAATCACAAGAGATATTGCCGGCCGGTGCAGCGGGGAAATACTATCCATCAGACAAGCTGATGCTGGAGCGCGATATGAGTCTTCTGCTGGAGAATGCTCCGCTGGCAACCTTTCCCCGCCCCATCCGGGCGATGATTTTGCCTCACGGACCTTTCACCTATTCCGGCGGGGTGGCCGCCCGGGCCTTCCGGTTGATCATGTCCGAACCGCTCGATGCCATTGTGGTAATTGCCCCGATCCTGACCGAGCGCTATGATTTTATCTCCGTCTTTCCCGGCAAGGCGCTGGAAACCCCGCTGGGCAACCTCCTAGTCGATCAGCCCTTGTGCCGCCGGTTATCAGAAAGCCATCCGGACATCCAATTAAGTCAACACGGTTTCCAGGCCGGGGAACATACGCTGGAGGTGCAGTTGCCCTTCCTCAAGTGGGTGCAACACCAGACCCCCATTGTACCGGTCATGATCGGCAGGCAGTCCCGGGAAGCCGCCGGGCGGCTGGCCGACAGCCTGGCCGGGATGATTGCCGGGCGGCGGATTCTGGTAACCGCCAGTTCCAACCTTTCCTCGGAAATCCCCGATCCGGAAGCCCGCGCCCAGGACCGCTCCGTGATGGGCAGCATCGAATCGTTTAACGAAGAACAGCTCTTCCAGGATGCGGAACGCGGCCGCATCGAGATGAGCGGCATTGCCCCTGTTTTTGCCGCCATGCGCACCGCCCGCGCACTGGGCGCACGGGAAGGCAAAGTGCTTTTATACCGCAACAGCGGCGATATTACCGGCCTGCGCGACCAGGTGACCGGTTATGTGTCGGCCGTCTTTTTCTGATCCATCTCCAAAAATTATTATCTTTTGTAAGATCACATCTTGCGAAAATGCCGGGGAATGGATATCTTTGCCTTTTTCAAATTGCCATTCACAAAACCAACAACAACGGTAGGCACCCGTACAGCAACAATCATCCAGGGAATTAAGCGAGGAGTAGACTATGGATTCTGGCGCTCAGAACAGAGGACAATGGGGCAGTAAACTGGGATTTATTTTAGCGGCGGCCGGTTCGGCGATAGGATTAGGAAATATCTGGCGCTTCCCGGCTACTGCGGGACAAAACGGCGGCGGCGCCTTTGTGGCCGTTTATTTAGCCAGCATCGTCATCATCTGCTTTGCCGTGATGATTGCCGAGTTAGCCCTGGGACGGAACACCCAGCGAAACCCGGTGGGGGTGTACAAAAAACTGGCCCCCGGCTCCTCCTGGAAATACTTTGGAGTATTGGGCGTCCTGACCGGCTGGGGAATCTCCTCCTTCTACAGCGTGGTAGCGGGATGGACATTGGGCTACATCTACAAAACCGCTACGGGAGCGTTCTCCAACGCCTCGCCGCAGCAGATTTCCCAAATTTTTGGTGATTTTGTTTCCAACCCGGTCTCGGCCATCGGCTTCCACGCCGCATTTATGGTAATCACCATGCTGATCTTATTCGGCGGGGTAAAATCCGGCATCGAGCGCTGGTCCAAAATTCTGATGCCGGTACTGCTGGTGATTCTGATCCTGCTGGTCATTCGCTCGGTAACGCTTCCCGGTGCGGAGAAAGGGCTGGCCTTTTTGCTGCAACCCAAGTGGGATGAACTGACCGGGCGCGGCGTCCTTGCCGCGGTCGGGCAGGCGTTCTTTTCGCTCAGCCTGGGAATGGGCACCATGATCACCTACGGCAGCTACCTGTCCCGCAAAGAGAATTTGTTCGAATCGGCGGCCTGGGTGTGCACCTTGGATACGCTGATCGCCCTGTTAGCCGGGCTGGCCATCTTCCCGGCCTTGTTCACCATTCCCGGCCTGGAACCCACCATTGGGGCGGGATTGATCTTTGTGGTGCTTCCCAACATCTTCAATAAAATTTTTCTGGGCGGTTTGTTCGGCACCGGTTTCTTTATTCTGCTGGCCATTGCCGCAGTAACTTCGCTGATCTCCATTGTGGAGGTGCCGGTGGCTTATTTTGTAGATGAACTGAAGTGGTCGCGTAAAAAAGCGGTTTGGGTCGGCGGCCTGGGCGCCTTTATTGTCGGCATTCCGGCAGCGCTGAGCCTGGGTGCGGTGGGCTGGCTCTCCAGCGTGATGACCATCGAAGGACGCAACTACGGCTTCCTGGACTTGATGAACCTGCTCTTCGGCCAATATTCGCTGATTATCGGCTCCTTAGGCGTGGCCCTTTTTGTGGGATGGAGATGGGGCGTCAGCAGCATCAACAAAGAAATTGAACAGGGCCATCCCGGCTACCGCCATCAGGCCCTGTACGGATTCCTGATTCGCTTTCTCAGCCCGATCATCATCGCCGGATTGCTGATCTACCTGCTTATCGATCCCAATGCATTTGCGTAAGGCCGGGGGGCAACTACCTTTACAAGGCAACTTGCCGAAAAGCCGTTTGCCGTTGGCGAACGGCTTTCATATATTCTCTTACACTGCAAAAGCTCGCTGGAAAGAATATAAATTTACATCAACATATCTTCGAAACAAATTCAGTCTACCGTTAGGTTGAACATATGTTTCCAAGACATTATCCGTATAGGTCTAAACACCGATATAAAATTATTTGACCTATAAAATCTGTTCCGGAATAAAGACTACAATTTATATCCCAATA
>JAJRYW010000281.1 GCA_024275555.1 Calditrichota bacterium
CCTTGCAATTGTATCGTCCCGTGCAGGACGCCATTTGCATCAACTTGATAACTTGCTTCATGTAGAATTTTAAAATCGGAACTCCCATCCGCATTGTAAACCACTAAGATCGCAGCAACAATGTCCACCTCCGCAGGGAAATTGTCGGCTTCAATGTTTACTTGATCGCCATTACGAAAAACCGATTGTTGTGAAACCAGGTGCAGATCCACCGTTGGCACAACACTGCGATTCTCGTCTGCAACTAAGAATGAGCTAAGGAGCATCGAAACGAGCACGCAGAGTAGCACTTTTTTCATGGCATATTCTCCCTCTAGGTTAAATATCCAAATGATCAGGTATTAGTTTTCTAAATGTAGCGCTTTCGCGCATTTCAACCCCGGCAAACCGGGGAACTGATTTCGATCGTTCCAATCGACAATCCCGGATTGCCCGGCATGTCGACCGAGACCCCCAAAGGGGCTAATTGGTAAATCCGGCAAATGAAAACTTCTTACGGTCTTTATGATTAATTGCATACGCTTCTTGCAAACGTTTTTGTAAACCTTCTTCGGTTAGTCCCCGGGTAAGCACCCCATGTTCGGCCAGGGAGAGCATTCCGGTCTCTTCGCTGACCACTAAAACCATGGCGTCTGTTTGTTCCGAGAGCCCCAACGCCGCCCGGTGCCGCATCCCCAGGGCCGGGTCAATCTTGGGATTTTGCGTCAGCGGCAATTGGCATTTGGCAGCCAGGATTAAATCTCCCTGGATCACCACAGCGCCGTCGTGCAACGGAGAACGCGGATTAAAAATAGACAGCAGCAGCGGTTGAGAGACCCGCGCCTGAATCGGCAGTCCCGTTTCCACAATACTTTTAATCCCGGTATCTCTTACTAACACAATCAGTGCTCCAAAGTTTTTCTTGGCCAACTCCGATACGGCCCCAACTACATCCTCTATAAACCGGGGAGTGTCTACCTTGACAAGTTTCTGAATAATTGGATTCTGTCCTAAATAAAGCAACAAGCGCCGAAACTCCGGCTGAAAGATGATTACGAATGCGATGACCCAGACTGTTTTTAAATTTGAAAATATCCAGGAGACGCCGCTTAAATTGAGTAAATCCGCAATTACAGAGAACAATACAATGGCGATTAAGCCCATCATCATCCGGGCAGCTACGCTCCCTTTGATGAATTCATACACTTTATAAAAAACAAATGTAACTATAATAATATCAAATACATCTATTATCGTTACGGATAAGAAGCCAATTTTAAACAGCATATCGACGCCTAATAAATGAGATTACTATCGGTAATTTTTTTTTGAATCATTAGCTCGCTTTGCAAAAAAAAATCTTTTTTTATGCCTTCAAGACCCGGCTTCCCAGGAACATTTTCAGGGCCTGCTGATTTTCGCGCACATCGTGCACACGAAGGATGTTGGCCCCCTCTTGTACCCCCAGGAGATTCGCCGAAACCGTTCCGATCAACCGCTCTGCCGGGGGAGCATCCAGCCTGCTGCCAATAAACGATTTACGGGAGGCGCCCAACAGAATCGGGCGCCCCAACCCGCGGAATTCCGCAAGGCGGCGCAGGATTTCAAAATTATCTTCAAACCGTTTTCCAAAACCAATTCCCGGGTCGATGATTACATCCTTAATTCCGGATTGTCCGGCCCGTTCGATTTCCAGTTGTAAAAAGGTATAGATTTCTTCTATCAGGTGATCATAACTCGGGTTTTTCTGCATGGTTCGGGGAACGCCCTTCATGTGCATCAAGACTACCGGAACTTGATTCGCGGCAGCGACATGCGCCATGTGCGGGTCAAACCGCAGCGCGCTTACATCGTTGATGATATCCGCTCCTGCTTCCACAGCTTTTTGCGCCACTTCACTTTTGTAGGTGTCCACGGAAATCCGGCACTCCAGCCGGCTCAATTCGGAGATTACCGGGCCGATGCGCCGCCACTCTTCTTCGGCGCTTACCGGCGGGGCCCCCGGGCGGGTCGATTCTCCGCCCACGTCAATAATCGCAGCTCCCTCGGCCATCATTTGCCGGGCGTGCGCCAGGGCTGCTTCCAGGTTCACATACTGGCCCCCGTCGCTAAAGGAATCCGGGGTGACATTCAAAATCCCCATGATAAGCGGTTCGGTGATCTTCAATTTTCCCCGGGGAGTGCTCATCTCCCACTGCCGCCGATTCCAATTCTGCCGGAACTGCCTGAGGCGGCCCGACAAATTAACAAAATGATCCGGTATTGCTTCCAGAGAAACCACTTCTTCCAAACTGCCGGGCGTCCATTCGGTCAGGGCGGCCTGGTGCGGAGCCCTGGCAACTAAAACCCGGGGGCGCAAGCGGTCCGGCAGGTGTTCCATAAACGCGGACAGCCGCTCGCCGGAAAATCCCAGCCACTTCAGGTAAATCCGGCCGGGATGGTAGCGCCAGGTGGAAGAGGCCGATGCTCCCAGCGCCTCAAGCTCCTGTTGCCAATCGGCTTCGTTGCAATTTGCCAAACGCCTCAGTATCACACAGGCTCCTATTGCGGGATGGGAATTTTCAAGGTGTCCAGGCACTCGCGAATGCCCTTCATGGCCTGCACGGCGTAATAATCATTATCCCCTTTTTTGTTGGCCACCCGGTAGCGAAACTCTTTCAGGGCTTTTTCAAATTCGCCCCGTTCCTGGTGGATCACTCCCAGGTAAAGATGGGCGTCTAAAAAGTCGCCCAATTCCACCGCTTTCCGGAAATGCTGCTCGGCCCGGCCAAATTGCTTCAACTTGAAATAAACAACTCCCAGGTTATAATGAATGATTTCCGAATTCGGTTGCAATGAATCTGCTTGTTCAAAGGCTTTCAGGGCATTTTGATAGTCAAAGATGGTTGTGAGGTATTTACCTTTTAGGATCAAGCCATTTACCGAGTACGGGTTAATGGCCAGCAGGCGCTCAATGACCTTATTCACTTCTACGGCCGGAGCCTCCTTTACCGAGGCATTGAGCAGTTTCATCTCCGCATATCGCGTAACTGCTTTTTCGTATAAAGGACATATCTCGACGATCCGTTTTAAGAGCCCCTCCTCGGAGCGAAAGGGGAGTTCCCGGTAACGCGAAGGGTGTAAATAGGAAAGATTCTCCAGCACAAAAATGTCGAAAGGGTCTTGCGCATAGGCCATCTTCAGAAAATCCTCGGCGTCATTATAAAGTCCTTCCAGCACAAAAGACTCGGCAATCATACGGTTCAGCATCGGATCATTCCGGGATTGATCGATATATGTTTTTGCCAGGGGGATTAAATCCGCCCGGGCGGCGCTGAGTTGCTTTTGCCAGGCAGTTTTCTCTTTACTGTACGGGTTGCGTCGCTGTCCGGTTTGCTCCAGGCGCTGCTGCGCCGCCAATTGAATACGATTATAGGCGTTCCACTGTTTGGCAAACCCATACACCGGCGAATCCGGCCGGAAACTATTCAGAATATATTCACAGTATTTTTGACTGCGCTGGTACTCCCCGCGGTAAAAATATTCCCGCACCAGCGCGGCCTGCCGCACTCCCGGCCATACCGGTTTGCGGCCGACGGCAACCGGGAAGTACTGCTGTATCCAATTCAGAATACCTGGCAGCGTTGCCCCAACTTTTTGGGGGTCAATCTCAAATTGAACTTCTGCTGTTACCTCGCGTCCCTCAAGCACTTTCAATTGCAGTTGGTAGAGATTCTCCCGGGCGCGGACTTCCCCGATAAGCAGTTCGTCAATAGGCAGAGCAGTGATGAGACGGCGAGCGGCAGGCTCCTCCGGCGAGCGAACATCCAGCCTGGTCAAATAACGCCAGGGCTCTTTGAAATGATAATCGGTATAGCTCCGGTAGGGCTTCAAGTGCGCCCCGATTTCATCCCGGAAATAGTAGGCCAGCCATTGGTTGGCGGAATCGGCGCTGTAAAAAAAGGTTGAATAGCGATGCAGCGCCTGCGGCGGGGGCGATTGGAACCAAAAAGCAGCATAGATGCCGGTAAGGAACACCCATATAATCGGAAGAGTAATTTTGAGATGCCGGCCGGTAAACAGGTCGCCGGAGCGGCTGATCTGCCACAGTGTTACCGAAATAACAATGATAAGCAACACATAGAGCCCAAAACCGCCGGGCACATTCCCGGATAAATAATCAAAAAAATCTGTCATTGGGATCGTTAACCTTTTACGTCATGAGTAGATTCAGCATCATCGAGTCCTCGCCGGGCGGCGGTGACAATGCGCATTTCTTTTTTGTGCGCCCCGCGCATCGAGGCGCACAGGTGGCGCGCTTCCAGGCGCACCTCTACCCAGCGGGGCGCCAGGGCTTCCCACAACATATCAGCGAGTTGATTCGTCAATCGTTCTTGTATTTGGGGGCGGGCGGAAAGCGTATCTACCAGCCGGGCAATCCCGGAGAAACCGGCAATCTTCTGGTTCTGCGGGCAATAACGGATCGTTGCCGTTCCAAAAAAAGGCAATAGATGATGTTCGCAAACAGAATAAAAAGGGAGGTCTTCCAGGGCAATTACTTCCCCATCGCTATGATGTTCGGTAAAAGTGCTCTCCAGAAACGCTTGCTGCTGAACGCCGGCGAAAATTTCCTCGCACATGCGCGCTGACCGTTCCGGCGTTTTTTGCAAGCCTGGTCGATTCAGGTCTTCGCCAATCCCTTCCAGGATTAATCGAATGCCTTTTCGAATTTTATCGCCATCCATCCGAGTTCTCGAATTACCGGTAACCGCTTATCCGAATCCCTGGCCAGTTAAATTCCTTGTCAAAGACGGCTGGTAGTATAATAGCTTCGGTCGCTTCACTGCTTGCCGAAAATCACATATTTTGTTTTCAGGAACCACGGAAGCCGCCCAAAAAGAAACCCCGTTTAAACAAACGAGGCTCTTATGATAATCCTTTTCAGAAGTACTGCTAAGTCGTTATAGGGCGCTGTTTCCGAATCATTCTTTTTTCCATTCCCGGCGTTGAGCAGGACTTATTTCTTGGGAACTTTTGCCGGGAGCGGCTTGCCGGCCAATACGATATCGATCTCTTCGGCATCCAGGATTTCCCGCTCCAGCAACGCATCCGAGAGTTTATGCAGCTTATCGATGTTTTCCTTTAAGAGCTTTTCCGTTTTCTTTTCCGCCTCGCCCACGATCCGGCGAATCTCCTCATCGATTTCCTGGGCGGTTTTTTCACTAAAGTCGCGGTGCGTGGCAATCTCGCGGCCCAGGAAAATTTCCTCGTCCTTCTTGCCGTAGGCCAGGGGGCCTAATTTTTCGCTCATGCCCCACTCGGTCACCATTTTACGGGCCAGTTCCGTGGCCCGTTCGATATCATTGCCGGCGCCGGTGGTGTAGTGTTTAAGCACCAATTTTTCCGCCACGCGGCCGCCAAGCAAGGTGCACAACTGGATTTCCAGGTAGGTCTTGGAATAAGTATGGTTTTCATCAAAGGGCAGGAAATGAGTGACTCCCAGGGCCCGTCCGCGGGGGATAATGGTCACTTTGTGCACCGGATCGGCGCCGGGGATCAGCTTTGCTATCAGGGCGTGGCCAGCCTCATGATAGGCGGTGCTGCGCTTTTCCTCTTCGCTGATGATCATACTCTTGCGCTCCATGCCCATCATGATTTTATCTTTGGCCATCTCAAAATCATACATCGTCACCGCGTCCTGGTCATTCCGGGCGGCAAAGAGAGCCGCCTCGTTAACCAGGTTTGCCAAGTCCGCCCCGGCTAACCCCGGCGTTCCTTTGGCAATGATAAACAAATCCACATCTTTCGCCAGCGGGATATTTTTTGTGTGCACCCTCAGGATACCTTCCCGTCCGCGTACATCGGGGCGGTCTACCACGATCTGGCGATCGAAGCGTCCCGGGCGCAGCAGCGCGGAGTCCAGCACGTCGGGACGGTTGGTTGCCGCTAAAATGATCACGCCTTCGGTGGTGTCAAAGCCATCCATTTCCACCAGCAGGGCGTTCAGTGTTTGTTCACGCTCGTCGTGGCCGCCGCCTAAACCGGCCCCGCGCTGGCGACCGACCGCATCCATCTCATCAATAAAGATAATACAGGGAGCGCTTTTCCGGCCTTGCTCGAACAAGTCCCGCACCCGGCTGGCGCCGACGCCCACAAACATTTCCACAAAATCGGCCCCGCTCATCGAGAAAAAGGGCACAGCGGCTTCCCCGGCCACGGCCCGCGCTAACAGGGTTTTCCCGGTTCCCGGGGGGCCCAGCAGCAACGCTCCCTTGGGAATTTTGCCGCCTAAGCGGCTGAACTTGGAGGGGTTCTTTAAAAATTCGATAATCTCACGGAGTTCTTCTTTGGCCTCGTCGCAACCGGCCACATCATCAAAGGTGACCCGGGTTTCGTTTTCCATCAGCAAACGGGCCCGGCTTTTGCCAAAGGAGAAAATATTTTTGCCGGCCCCGCCGCCCTGCATGCGCCGGAACAGGAAGATCCAGAACCCCAGCAGGAGCACCCAGGGTAAAACATTGGTCAGCACATCCAGCCATTCGGTGGAAAGGCGCATCACTTTAATTTCAATCCCTCGCTTACGCCACTCTTCCACCCGGGCATCCAGATCGGTGTACGGCAAGGTGGTCTTAAACTCCGTATATTGGCGGGTCTTGCCGTTGGGCAACTCTTCCACGGCCGGATTTTTCAGATATCCGATAAAATCATTCGCATCGACGCGTTTGATAATTTCGGCCCGGTAAATTTCGTTCTCCTCCAGATGCTGGAGATAGCGGGTAAAATCAATCTCGACCGGCTCATCCCCTCCCACGGGGAAGATGGTAGCAAAAAGGGCGATACCCAGGAAGAGCACCACCCAGAACAAGATCGAACGAGAACCTTTTTTCCACTGAAATTCCTCGTTTTTATTATTCTTGGGAGGGCTGTTTGGAGGACGATTGCCTTTAAACTTATCGTTGGGATTTTCTTTCATCATCTGTTTTCAAGGTCCTATCAAAAATTAAGTTTTATTCATCCAATTGGTAAATTGCATTTACATTGCGTTTGAGCTGTTTATAATCCAAACCGTAACCAATCACAAATTTATTATCAATCTCAAAACCGACATAGTCTATATCCAGGTCTACCTTGGCTGCGCCTTTCTTCACCAGTAGTGATACAAATTTTAAGGAGGCAGGTTTCATGTTTTTGATGCGGCGCTTTAAATACTGCACCGACAGACCGGAATCCACGATATCTTCCACCACAATAATATGCCGCCCGTGCAGGTCGGCGCTGAAATCTTTGATCATCATAATTTCGCCGGATGAAACCCGCTGATTGCCGTAGCTGGAAATTTTAATAAAGTCCATTTCACAATCGATGCTCAGGTAGCGAATCAAATCGGCCAGGAGCAACACCGCACCGTTCAGCACCCCAACCATGATGGGCACACTGTCGGCGTAATCCCGGGAAATTTGTTCGCCCAGGGCTTTGACCCGCTTTTGAATCTGCTGTTCTGTGAACATTTTTTTAAAAGTTAGATTATCAATCGAAACAGTTTCCGGGGCTTTCATAATACTCCGTATCGAATAATTAATGTTTTTTTAGTTTTCTTTGACACTTTATAGCGATCACTAATTCTTAACCCGACAACATAGACAATTTCACCTTTATTTTCCAGCACTATCGCTTGATCCCTGGGAATCAGCACGTTTGATTCATTGCTTAAAAAATCACTGAGCTTTTTCGATTGTTTCATTCCCAGGGGCCGGAAGCGGTCTCCGGCGGCCCGGGAGCGCAGTTTCAGGGGGAACTCCAAACCACTGGCATCGAGATATTCTACTCCCGGCTCCCCGGGCAGGGCCTGGCCGGCGTTCCACTCCGCCAACTCCAGCGCCAGCCAAATCTTCCGCGCCTCGTCCTGATAGACGTCTCCCGGCATTAAGTGAAGCGAAACACCGGAAGGGGCCTGGTCAATCTGGCCAAGCTCAAAAATCAACTCCGTGCGGCTCTTCCGCACCCGCAGTTGTTCCGAAAAACAAAATTTACTTCCGGATTGAGCCGTCGATACCCATTGCCGGAAGCTCTGGAACTGTTGGTACGTCAAGCCTCGATGCGGTTGATTCAAGTTTTCAAAGATCATTTTTATTAGCTTAATTTGAATCCCGGAAAAGTAATTCTGGTATATAGTCATATCAAGCCGAATTTTATTTTGAGATTCTGGTTTTACCCCGGTTTTGTAAAGCCTTTCCGATTCTTCGGCAATAAATTCCTCCCAGTCCTGAACAATCATCCCCAGGCGAAAAAGATGCTCCGGGCGAAAGTAATCAAACTCCCGGCGTAAAAAAGGAAGTAAACGATGTCGAATCCGGTTCCGCTCGAAATTCAGGTCGGTATTACTGGCGTCTTCCCGAAAATCCAGTTGCTGCTTTTGGGCGTAGCGGAGAATATCCTGGCGGGCGGCAAACAGCAGCGGTCTCACAAAGCGCCCTTTTTTTACGCGAATGCCGGCCAATCCTTCCACGCCCACGCCCCGCAGCAGGCGCATCAGAATCGTTTCCGCCTGATCATCCAGGTGATGGCCGGTAGCGATCGCATCGAAGCGCTCTTGTTCGGCAATGTCTTCTAAAAATTGCTGCCGCAGTCGGCGGCCGGCCTCTTCCAGCGAATATCTTTGCTGTCGGGCATAAGCGCGCACATCGACCCGCCGCGGAAAGAAAGGCAATGAGTACCGCCCCGCTAATTCCCGCACAAACTCTTCATCCCGGTCCGATTCCTCGCCGCGCAGGGTGTGATTGAGATGGGCGACCCCCAACTCCAGTTGAAAATAACCCTGCCAGGTTCTCAGCAAATCCAGCAAAACCACCGAGTCAACCCCGCCGCTGAGGGCAACCAGAACCCGCTGCTGCGCCCGGATTAGCTGATGGTAATTGACAAACTGAAGAAAGGCGTATTTAAGATGCTCACTCATAGGCATGGGAGGAAAAAAGGAGTGGCGGCACAGGGATTCGAACCCCGGACACGCGGATTATGATTCCGCTGCTCTAACCAGCTGAGCTATGCCGCCGTCTGTGAAGAAAAAAGCCCCAAATGGGGCATTTAGTAGCGGGGGCAGGATTTGAACCTGCGACCTTCGGGTTATGAGCCCGACGAGCTACCGAACTGCTCCACCCCGCGATCAGAGAATGATAAATATAATATAGATTCCCCCTGCTGTCAAGTGTCAAAGTGAACATTTTTGCAAGTTTTTTCAATACGCTCCCAGACCCAGTCGGCAAAGGCTTTGGACGGTTCAAACCGGAACGAGACCTTGACAACCACGACTCCTTCGGGCATTTTATGCGGCGCCGGATAGCATTCTGTTACTTTTACGGCGTCCTTCTCGGTCATCAGCCAAAAGCGCACCCCTTGCTGCCGGTCTTCGGCAAAAATTCGCTCTAATTCCGCCCGGCTAAAAGGATGATGATCCGGGAAGTTGCGCCGTACCGCCAGCGAAAGACCGGCGCGGGTAAGCAATCCGTAGAACTGGCCGGGATTGGCAATTCCGCAGAGTGCTGCACATGGCTGCCCGGCCAGGGATTGACGCTCAAGCACATTTCCATCCTTCAACCGCTGAAAGGCGCGAATCTGGTAATTGGCTTTGAACAGCGGGACCGGATAGCGTTTGCGAAGCTGCTTTTCCAACCGCCGGACCTGTGAAAGATTGTCGCTGTATTTGGTCAGCACAAGGGCGTCTGCGTAGGTCAGGGCGCTTTTCAGATCGCGTAAATATCCCAATGGGAATAAGAAGGGGTGATCATGCCAGCGGGAGACATCAATCATACAAATGTTTATCTGCCGATGAATGCGGCGGTGCTGGAAACCGTCGTCCAGCACGAAGAGGTCCGGCGCGTAACCGTTCTCAATCTCCCGGGCGACGCGCAGCCGGTCGGCCCCCACGCCCAGGAGCCCGCCTTGCAGGTAGTTGAGCAGCAAGGCCGGCTCATCCCCGATGTCGCGGATGGAACGGGGCTCATAAGACCCGGCAGTGTCCAGGACGACAACCTCCCGGCTTTTCCGCCGGTAGCCGCGGGTAAGCACCGCCGGACGCAGCCCCTTCTTTTGCAGCAATTGAACCAGTTCGGCGGTTAAATGAGTTTTACCGGTTCCGCCCATCTGGATGTTGCCGACGGAGATCACCGGGCGGCTTAAACGATGAACCCGGAACAGGCCGAAATCATAAAACTTGTGACGAGTCCATAGAACCGCCATGTGAAGAATGCTGAGCGGAAGCAATATCCATTTCACGGCATTCCGGAACGATGTAAGTGATTTTTTAATCATTTATAGAGCGATTCCGGGAGAAATTTTGTATTTTGGGTGGTTATAGAATTCATCCTCCGATTGGTGGATTTTTTATTTTATATTCGCACATTGCCGGATCATGCAGCGCCCCGGCAATTCGGCAAGGCCTCTTTCGGGGTCTCCGCCGATCAGGGGCGGTTGGTATCAAAATATATAAGAAAGAAAATTAAAATCCTTAAAACTTCTTAAGAAACATCACCGTAACGCAAGTATCGAAAAATGCAAATAACATTCTGGAGGAGCAACCTGTCATGAAATACGTTTTCATGGTCGTCTTTTTATTGATGTCTTTAATTGTTTGGAACGGCTGCGGTTCCGGGGAAGCAAATTCCAAGGACAAAAACAGCGGGCCGGATTCCACCGTCGCGGACAGCACGGCCTCTGGCCAACCCGGCAAAACCGGGGCAGGCCCCCGGGGTAAAAAGGGCGAGAATATCAGCGCCGTGCCGGTAGAAGTTACCCGGCTTTCCATCGGTGATATTTCCAGTTCCCTGCTCTACAGTTCCACGCTGGAAACCGAAGAAACCGTGGATGTCTATTCCCGCATCGGCGGCCTGGTGATGGAAGTATATGCGGAAGAGAGCCAGCAAATTCAAAAGGGGCAAAAGCTGCTTCAGATCGAAAAGGAAGAGTATGAACTGGCCGAGGAAAAAGCCCGGCTGGAATATAAAACCAAGCTGGCCGATTTTAAACGGCTGAAAGCACTTCAGGAAGAGGACCTGCTCAGCCAGGAAGAATTCGACAACGCCGAGTTAGCCCTGAAGCAAACCGAGATTGCCTGGAAACAGGCGGCATTGAACCTGAAGTATACCACCATCACCGCTCCCATCACCGGGGTAATCGGGGACCGCTTTGTGCGCCTGGGCGACCGTATCCAGCCAAGCACCAAGCTCTACACCATCACCAATTTGGATGAAAAAATTGTGCGCATTTATGTACCGCAGGGGGAATTTACCAAATGCTACCTTAAGCAGCGGGCGGTGATTACCTCCGATGTGATCGAAGGGGAGCGGCTGGACGGCTACGTCAAGCGGATCAGCCCGGTAATCGACCCGCAGAGCGGTACGTTTAAAGTGACCGTGGCAGTAAACGACCCGCAGAACCGGCTTCGCCCGGGGATGTTTGTCAATACCGAGTTGATTGTGGATACACATGAAAATACGCGCCTGATTCCCAAGTCAGCGCTGCTTTACGAGAATGAGCGCACCTACTTCTTCATCGTCAGTGAAGACAGCGCCCGGAAAATTGAAATGCAAAAGGGCTTCGAGGACGCCGAGAAGGTCGAGGTGCTTAATGATCTGCCGGCGGGAACCCAGGTGGTGGTTTTGGGCCAAAACGGGCTGAAGAACGGCAGTAAAGTGCGCATCATCGTAGAACGCAGCTATCCCTGGCAACAGAAAGAGGGCGCTCCCCTGAGCGAGGTGCGCCGCTAACCCCGCGCCCTCTCCAGCCCCTGTTACCGAAAAACCCTGAATGTAAACCGCGACGCGAATGCAAAGGTTGAGCAAGTATGAGTCAAAATCAATTAAAAGATCATAGCTTTTTTAAATTTACCACCAGCCGGCCGGTCGCGATCACCATGATCGTCATCGGTATTCTGGTGTTCGGATGGCTGTCTTACGGACAACTTTCCCTGGATTTAATGCCGGACATCACCTACCCGTCGCTGACGGTGCGTACCGAATTTGCCGGGGCCGCCCCGGAAGAAGTGGAAACCTCGGTCTCCCGTCCCATCGAGGAAGCGCTGGGCGTGGTCACCAACCTGGTCTCGATCAGTTCCATCTCCAAAGCCGGCCAATCGGATGTGATCATGGAGTTCAACTGGGACACCGATATGGACGAGGCCATCAGCGAGGTGCGGGAAAAGCTGGACCTGGTCTTTCTCCCCGACGACGCCGATAAGCCCATCATCCTCAAATACGATCCTTCCCTGGACCCGATCCTTCGCCTGGGCTTGACCGGCGGCCCGGATTTATTCTACAATCGCTACGTTGCCGAAGAAGAGATTAAGCGCGCCCTGGAAACCGTGGACGGCGTGGCCGCGGTCAAAGTCAAAGGCGGGTTCGAAGAGGAAATCCGGGTGGAGTTGAGCGAGGATAAAATCAGCCTGATGGGCCTGGATATCCAGCAGATTCGCCAGCGGCTGGCCCAGGAGAACGTCAACCTGGCCGGCGGGGAATTGAAGGAAGGGCAGTCCGAATACATCGTACGCACACTGAACGAATTCAAAAACATTGAAGAAATTGCCAACATCAAATTAGGCCTCCAAGGCGGGCGGGAAGTGCGCCTGAAAGACCTTGGCCGGGTGTTCCGCACTCACAAAGACCGCCAGATCATCACCCGCCTGAACCACCGGGAGAGCGTGGAACTGGAAGTCTATAAAGAGGGCGACGCCAACATCGTGGAAGTGGCGCGGAATGTGCGCAACAAAGTCTTCGGCACGCCGGAGCAGCAGGCCTTTGTGGCCAATATGCTCAAAAAGGAAAAAGAGGTAACCACGCCAAAAGAACCCGAGAAAAAAGAGGTTAAGTCGTCCAAAGGAAAACGGGGCGGAAGACGCGGCAAAGCTTTCCAGGAGGCTATGCTGAAGCGCAAGATGACCGATTTTATCACCTATTCTCTTCCCAAGGGGCTGAATATCGATCTACTGACCGACCGCTCGGTGTTTATTGAAAACTCGATTAATGAAGTGAAAAACACGGCTCTCATCGGGGGCGTGTTGGCGGTGCTGGTGCTGTTCCTGTTTTTGGGCAACCTGTCCAGCACGGTCATCGTGGGCCTCTCCATTCCCATCTCTATTGTGGCCACCTTTACTCCCATGCGTTTATTCGATGTGTCCCTCAACATCATGTCGCTGGGAGGGCTGGCCCTGGGGATCGGCATGTTGGTCGACAACTCCATTGTGGTCATCGAGAGCATCTACCGCTGCCGGGAAGAGGGGGATTCCTATGTCGATTCGGTAGTGCGGGGTACCGGGGAGGTTGGCGCCGCCGTGGCCGCATCCACCCTGACCACCATCGCGGTCTTTTTTCCCATGGTCTTTGTAGAAGGGGTGGCCGGGCAAATCTTCGGCGACCTGGCCTTGACGGTGGTTTTCTCGCTGTTGGCCTCGCTGGGAGTCGCCCTGTTCTTTATCCCCATGCTGGCCTCGCGCAAATTTCAACCGCCGAGCGTGCAGCAGGGCGCGGATCATCCCAAAGATTTTTATAAAAATTTTCGCAGCATCGCCCAGATGATCGAAAGCCTGCGCAGTTTCAAAAGCAGTTTTGGCAAAGCCGGCAACGGTTTGAAAATTGCTTTAGGCGTTTTAGCCCCGGTGTGGCTGGCCTATGTGCTGGTGCGTTTCCTGCTCTATATTGCCCTGGAACTTGCCGGAAAACTGGCCACCACTGCCATGATCCTGCTCGGAGCAATATTCGGACTGATAAAGCTGCTCTGGGAAAAAGTGCTCTCCAAAATCGCCGGATTTTTTGTGCAGCTTTTTAACCGGGGATTCCGGAAAGTATATGATTTCTATCCCCAAGTGCTCGACTGGGCGCTGAAGAACAAGGGAACGGTGCTCATGGCCAGCATCATCCCCTTCCTGTTTGCCGTATTGATTATCTTCCCCCGCCTGGGCAGCGAACTGATTCCCGCGGTGCATCAGAACGAGTTTAATGTGGAACTGTCCCTGCCCATCGGTACGCCGGTGGAAACCACCGCCGAGGTAGTGCGTCCCATCGAAGAGATGATCCTGGATATTCCGGAAGTGCAGCAAATTTCCACCGTAGCGGGCGTGGATCTGACTAAAATCTCCGACTCGGAATCCGGGGAACACACCGCTAAAATCACCGTGATCCTTAAACCGAACAATGACCCGGTGGGAGTGGAAGAGCGGGTTCTGGCCGATATCCGCAACCGGCTGAGCAACTACAGCGGCATTGCGTTCCAGATTTCCCGGCCGGTGCTGTTCAGTTTTAAAACGCCCATTGAGGTCGAGATTAAAGGCTACAATTTAACGGCGCTAACCACGGTCAGCAGCGAGGCGGTGGAGGCCCTTTCCCGGGTTCCCGGCCTCACCGATGTAAAATCCAACATGCAGCGGGGCAACCCGGAAGTGCAGATCATCTACGATCGCAACAGGCTGGCCTACTTCGGGCTGAATATCCTGGATGTAGCCAACATCGTGCGCAATAAAGTCCGCGGCGATGTGGCCACCGAGTTCAAGAAACAAGACCGCCGCATCGATGTGCTGGTGCGGGTGCGCGATGAGGACCGGGCCAGTATTGCGCGGCTGCGGCGGCTGAACATCAACCCCGGCGGCTCGGCCATCCCCCTGGAAAGCGTGGCCAAGATTGAGATCAACGAAGGGCCCAGCGAAATCCGGCGCATCAACCAGGAGCGCTCCGCAGTGATCATGGCCAACATTGCCGGAAGGGATTTGTCCAGCGTCAGCGAGGACGTCTATCAAACCCTGCGGAACCTGGACATGCCGGCCGATTTCTCTTTCGAGATCACCGGGCAAAACAAGGAGATGGAAGTCTCCCTGAACAGCCTGCGCCTGGCGCTGCTGCTGGCCATCTTCATGGTCTACATTGTAATGGCCTCGCAATTCGAGTCGTTTGTGCATCCGTTTGTTATTCTGTTTACGGTGCCGTTCGCCTTAATTGGCGTTTTGCTGACCCTGTGGGTGTTCCGGATTCCCTTGAACATTATGGTATTTCTGGGATTGATTATGCTGGCCGGGATTGTGGTAAACAACGCCATTGTGCTGGTGGACTACATCAACCAACTGCGGCGCAAGGGCCTTTCCAAAGAAGAGGCCATCAAACAGGCCGGCCAGGCGCGTCTTCGCCCCATTCTGATGACCACCCTGACCACGGTTTTAGGGTTGCTGCCCATGGCCCTGGGGCTGGGAGAGGGCGCGGAAATTCGCACGCCTATGGCCGTCACCGTCATCGCCGGATTGCTCAGCGCCACCGTGCTGACCCTGGTGGTCATTCCGACGGTTTACGCTATTTTCGAACGCGGGGAAACGGCTGCCGCATCCGGCGAAGAAGCGCTGGCGAAATAGCCGTCCTGCAAAAAGATTGACGCTCAGGAGTAGTATAATGAATAGACCATCACTATTGCCCAATTTGTCGGTAAAACGCCCGATTACCATCATCGTCACCCTGCTGGCGATTATTGTGGTGGGCGGCATTGCCTATATGCAGATCCCTATCGAGCTGCTGCCCAGCGGTTTCTCGCCCCCCTTCCTGGGGGTCTGGACACCCTACCAGAACTCCAATCCCCGCGAGGTGGAGCAGCAGATCGCCCGGCCGATTGAGGAGCAGGTGCGCACTATTTCCGGGGTGACCAATGTCTCCACCTACAGCAGCGCCAACGGCTGCTGGACCTGGCTGGAATTCTCCGGCGATACGGATATGGACGTCGCCTACGATCAGCTTCGCGACCGCATGGAGCGGGCCCGCGCCTTTCTGCCCGATGATGTCGAGCGCTACTTTCTGCGCCGTTTCGGGCGCAACGACACGCCGATCATCTTCCTGGCAATCTCCTTTCCCGAGCACGTCGATGATCCATACTACATTGCCGAACACTATCTGAAACGCCCTATCGAGCGGTTAGACGGGGTAGCCAATATCGAAATCTGGGGCGCGGATGAAAAGAGCATCCAGATTCTCATCGACAACGACAAGGTAAAAGCGCACAATCTGAACATTTTCGAGTTAATCTCCAATCTGCGCAACGATAATTTCTCGCTCTCTTCCGGCTGGGTCTACGAAGGCGAAAAAAAGTTTGTGGTGCGCTCCGTGGCCCGCTTCAAAACCCTGGATGATATTAAACGGTTGCCCATCAACCAGCAGGGGCTCACCATCGGCGATATTGCCGAGGTCAAATACGATATTCAAAAACGCACCTGGACACAGCGGATCAACGGCGGGCAGGGATTGCTGATCGAGGTGTTCAAAGAATCGCTGGCCAACTCGGTAAAACTCAGCCATACACTCAAAAAACTGCTCAACGAAGAGCTGCTCAAGAATCCCGCCCTGGGTAAAGCCGACGTGCAACTGCTGTTTGTGCAGGGCGATTATATCGAAGAATCCATCGACAACCTGACCGACACAGCGCTGTGGGGCGGCCTGTTTGCCATCCTGATCCTGCTCTTCTTCCTGCGCGATATCCGCATGACCATCATCATGATGTTTGCCATTCCGCTCTCGGTGCTGATCTCCCTGACCGCGGTGTATTTCATCGGCTGGACGCTCAATGTGATTGTCATGATGGGGCTGATGATCAGCGTGGGGATGGTGGTTGATAATGGAATTGTAGTGCTGGAAAACATTTATCACAAACGCAACGACGGCCTGCCGCCCCAAAAGGCTTCCATCTTCGGGGCCAGCGAAGTCAACCTGGCCATCATCATGGCCACCCTGACCACCATCGCCGTGTTTGTGCCCATGCTGCTCATTGATGACGGCATCGGCGGGTTTAAATTTTACATGCAGCGCATCGGCCTGCCGGTGATTTTCTCCCTGCTCGGTTCGCTGTTCGTAGCGCTGGTGCTGATTCCCCTGGCCACCTCGCACCTGAGCGGGGCAAAACTGGCCAAGGAAAACCGGCTCATCAAAGCCAGCAAAGTTTACTACCGGCGCACGTTGCGCTGGGCGCTCACCCATCGCCTGGATATGGTCATCGTAGTATTTTTGATTATTACGGTTACCTTCGGGTTTCTGATTCCCAACACCAAAAAATCCGATGAAGGCGGGGGCAATATCAGCGACATCCGGCTGATCTTTGATTTGCCCAACCACTTCACCACCGAAGAATCGAATCTCTTTTTTAAAGAAGTGGAAGACACCATTACCGCGCACACAGAAGAGTACGGGGTGCGGGCTATCGACACGGGATTCCGGCGCGGCTTTGGCCGGGTGCGGGTCTACCTGGAGCCGCCCCCGCGCCAGAATTGGTACGACGTGATCTACAACGGCTTTAAACATCTCATCGGGACTGGCAACGGAGTCCGGATGAACCGCGACGAGGTTTTGGCCGATCTGAAAGAGCGCATCCCCCAAAAACCGGGCGTGACGATGCGCACCTCCTGGCGGGGCGCCTCCACCGGCGACGACGGCAGTATTTCTATCCTGCTCTACGGAGACGACACCGGTAAACTGGCCGAGTTAGCCGAAGAGGTGGAACGCCGCCTGCGCACCCTCGATGGGGTGATTAGCGTGGAAACCGACCGGGAATCCGGCGACGACGAAATCAAGGTAATCATGGACCGGGATATTGTCTCCCGCAACGGCATTAACGCCAACCAGGTGGCCTTTACCCTGATGTACGCCGTGCGCGGCCTGACTCTGCCGCGCTTCCAGGCCCGCGACAAAGAAGTGGAAGTGCGCATCCAGCTCCGGGAGAAGGACCGGGAAAACCTCATGCAACTGAAGAACATGACCTTCACCAATCAGCAGGGCCAACAGATTCCCCTCTCCGCCCTGGCCACCTTCAAAATTGAAAAAGGCTTCGGACAGATTGCCCGGGAGAACGGCAAAACCTTCCTGGCGGTAAAGGCCAACACCACCCAGGACGATCTTCCCAAAATCTCCGGCCAGATAGACCAGTTGATGAAGGATTTTCCGCTGCCCTACGGCTACAAATGGCAGAAAGGGCAACGCTTCCGCCGTTTTGGCGCGCAGGGAGAAGCCTTCCAGCAAGCCATGATCATCGCAGTGCTGTTTGTTTACCTGCTCATGGCGGTGCTGTTCGAGTCTTTTCTCTTGCCCCTCTCGATCATGTTCAGCATTCCCCTCTCCTTTTTCGGGGCTTACCTGGCGCTATGGTCAACCGGCACCTCGCAGGATATTATGGCTGCAATTGGGATCATCATTTTAGTCGGGGTGGTGGTGAATAACGGGATTGTGTTAATTGATATGATCAATCGCCGCCGGCGCGAGGGTTTTGCGCGGATGGAGGCCATCCTCGACGCCGGGCACAATCGCTTCCGGCCCATCCTGATGACCAGCTTTACCACCATCTGCGGCCTGATCCCCATGGCCCTGGGCACCGGCCAGATGATCGGCATTCCCTACGCTCCCATGGGCCGGGCCATCATCGGCGGCATGCTCACCAGCACCTTCCTGACCCTGCTGATTGTGCCGGTCTTCTACACCCTGTTTGACGACCTGGCCATCTTTGCCAAACGGGTGCTGGGCTGGTTCCGGAAAGACGCCGGCGGCGAACAGCCCGCAACGGTGGAAGTAGGAGAATAGGGCCCCTCGATCAGGCAACCCTCGCTCCAGTGCTCCGCGCTGGAGCGCTGATGTGAGGCTCTGCCTCAAACACCCCTGCATTGAGTCCCTGCGAGACGGTGCAAGGGAGGCGGAGATGCCGGGGCGGGGCCCGGCGTGACAGTGAAAAGGCGCTGTCGCCCTGAGCTGACCCTCGTTCCAAGCTCCTGCTTGGAACGCTTTTCTCCCTAAAAGCTCCGCTTTCACCTCCGGAACTGAAGCGAATCTGTCTCCAGGATTCCCTTCCCCACTCTGTTTGGTGTCGTCCTTTTTTAAAAAACTCCGTTTCGATAGTGCTGTATTTTGAGACGTTCTGCGTGTAGGGAAACAGAGTTTCAGGGGCTAAGTGCTTTCGCACACTTCGGTGCGAAAGTAAGCTCTCTTCCACAGAGTAAATCGACAAAACTTTCTCGATTGAGACCCCGAAAGGGGCTAACGTCTTCCCAGGTGGGAATTTGGGAGCCAGAGGCAAACACACCCATCCGCTCTGCATTTAGCCAAAATGATGCTTGCGGGGAAAAAGCGGAGCTTTAATTGAAATGAGCGTTCCAGGCAGGAGCCTGGAACGAGAAGAACAACCTCGCTCCAGTGCTCCCGCGCTGGAGCGCTGATGTGAGGCTCTGCCTCAAACACCCCTGCATTGAGTCCCTGCGAGA